>JAUWBP010000077.1 GCA_030601665.1 Hadesarchaea archaeon
GGGGTTCTCTTTATCTGAGACATCGTAAACTTTGATGTTTTCCCACCCCAACACAGCAAGTTTGTTTCCATTTATGAATAGCTCTCTCAGATACTCGCCTGCCTCTATTTCAGAAAGGACTCTGGCATTTTCGGCGGGATAGGCATCGATGATAACCACCTTGTCCCCGGAAACGACGTAAATGTATTTTCCGTCGCTTTTCACGATGTCCGCTTCATCGACTCCTTCCACTTGGATATTTGTCGTGGAATAGTCTGCTCCGGCCCCTCTGCTTCCATTGGTGGTGATGGTGACATCGTCACTGCCGAGGCCTCCGCTGTCTGCCACACCGAACATGCCACTACTTGGCGCCCATTGAAACGGCATAGGAACGCTTCCATCAAGAAAAGGTGACTCATAATATCTGCCATAATTGCTAGCATTAGCCCTTGCAAAATTTTCCAGTTCCTCGTACGATGAAAATTTATTTAGTTGGGTCTGCCCAGAAGTTTGGTCTATCCATTCCAAGGCGATTAGAATTGGAGTAGCCAAAGCCACGACGGAGCCCATGATCAGGATGATAGTCACGAATGATAAATTAGCTCTTTGTTCCTCTAGCAGACGACATTCCGACACAGGCGGAATCCAGCTCTTCATTGTTGTTTCACCAATTAAAGATGGCAAAACCTTGGATTTATATTAAGTTTCACTTAAGAAACATAATTTATTAAGTTTCAAAAACGATACTTATAGTGGTGAGAGAATGCGCTCTAGGCTTCTTGGCGTGGCAATTGCCTTGAGCGTTGCCATCGGTGCGATTGTTGCGTCCTATGTTATCTTAGATAGCCTTTATGGCACGACACAGAGGGAGGTCTATGTGCAATCAGGAGGTCGGCGACTAGGACATGTAATCCCCCAAACGTTGGAAGAAGTTGAGCTGTTAAATTCCGCTGTTCTGACCTATGAAGATAACGAAAACGCGGCAGGTAGATATTTTGATGATGCGACTTTTGAATGGTCAGATGCGTCTTGGTACCCAAATCTGAAAACTACAAGTTGGGAAAACGTTATTTTAAGTGAGGGTACTGTGGTTTTGAATTCCTCAGATGCCCAAATGGAGGAATTATTTGTGACAGAGTATGGTGACTTAGAAGGGTCAGAATATCTCCTTTCAGTACAGCCCGTGCCAACTCCAGACGAGCCATCTGACGCAACACCGTATGCGGGAGGGGGATTGGAAGAAACCAGATGGCCAGAAAATGAGGTCGGCGCGTCACTTTTCGTATATGAAACAAAATCGATCAACGTTCTTCCAATCGCAGCTAGTATCGGCATTGCCATGGGCGTCATCGTATTCGCAGTATGGGTCGGGTACCGGCAAGTTTGGGGCGAGGCGACATCGACGTTGTTAGAGGCGGGGCTCCACGGTATGACGGTCAAAGATGTGGAAATAGTCGGCCATATTATGGAGCTGAAGGAATTCACCATCCCGCAACTTATGAAGCTGACAAACACTTCTAAAATCACGGTCTGGCGAACGGTCCAGAAACTGGTTGAACGGGGACTTGTGCAGACGACCGGACAGACGAGGCTCGCGGCTAATGGACTCGGCGGTAGAGGCAAGCCAAGCCGCGTCTATAAGTACGTTGGTGGAACGAAGACCTAGGTTATATCGCTCACTTGCTTGAAGTCTGCATATTTGTTGGTCTGGACGTAGTTGTAAATAGAGCCTCCTGCCCGAATCTGGACTACTTCGATGTTGCCCTGCCCACGCAATACCAGCAGGTCATTCTCAAAGATCAAAAAGTCGACATCGTATGGAGTGTTCAGGCCTGGGAGTATCATCTGAACTCCAGCTTCTTTCGTTGTGCTTCCTAGGATGACCCCGATCTCCACCGTGCTTTTATCAACTGCGATATTTGGGTTCGTGCGGAGAAGATACGCCACAATTTTGACGTTTCCGGAGCTATTCCATTGAGCATTAGTCAGATAGAGCGTGGTGATAATTGGGATGAGGTTATCTTCGGTATTCTCATCCTCTCCGGCAAGGAAGTAAACGTCGTCCACCTGAAGCTTCGTTTCCCTTTTCCATTCAGGTTCCTGTGCTTCGGTGGGCGGTGGATTTGACATAAATGCCGCCGCAACCATCGATGTTATCACAGCTAAAGCCGCCACAATCCCCCACTTATATTTTTTCATTTTCATACCAAACAAGTATATGTGAAAATAATGTATTTATAAAAAGTTTCGAAATTGAAACAAATTGGTTACTCGGCTAGAACCCTTTATAGTTTGGTGAAAAATTTTTCGCGATCAATTTTACCTTTTTTAATCGTGACTCCCTCCCCAAAGAGCAGTTCCGTCTTCCTCTTTCCACCCAACTTATAACCTCCGACTTTGCCATCTGACCTAATGACGCGGTGACACGGGATTCTCATTGGACTAGGGTTTTTCGCTAGGGCGTTGGCGATAGCTCTCCACGCTTGAGGTCTGCCCAAAGCTCGGGCAAGCTCCTTGTAAGTCGTCACCTTGCCCTTGGGAACCTTTGATACCAGCTCCAAAACGCTTGCCTGAAATTTTGTCATTGAACTCGTGAGAATTATTCACTTTCAACTCTTATATGCGGAAGACCTAACTTCTGCTGATGATCGAGGTAGATGGTTCAATTGGAGAGGGCGGCGGTGCCATCCTCCGAACCGCCCTAGCGCTGAGCGCGGTCAGCTGGAAACCCGTTCACATTTACAACATCCGCGCGAAACGGACGAAGCCAGGGCTCCAGCCCCAACACCTGCGGGGGGTTGAGGCACTCACCAAACTCACGAATGCCCGAGTTGAAGGGCTGGAGCTTCACTCGAAAGAGCTAAAGTTCGAGGCCAGTGCAATAGAGGGTGGTAGATATCGCGTCGACATAGGAACCGCGGGCAGCACCACGCTAGTTCTACAGATCCTGATGCCGGCCGCGGCTTTCGCGCGCAAGCCAGTGGAGGTTGAAGTCACAGGCGGAACTGACAACCCGTTCGCGCCCCCCATCGACTTTCTAAAAAATGTTACCCTGCCCACGCTACGCAGGATGGGATATCGGGGTGAGGTCGAGTGCGTCCAGCGGGGCCACTACCCGCGGGGAGGAGGGATCGTGCGCGCCCGCATCGAACCAATTGAAAAACTGCGAGCGCTCAAGTTGACGGAACCAGGTGGGGTAGTCCACGTCGCGGGGATAGCGCACTGCGTTCGCCTACCAGCTAAAATCGCGACCCGGATGGCGCACGCGGCGAGCATGGCCCTAATCAAAGCTGGCCACACCAAGGTCGACATCAAGGCCGAATCCTACCCCCCAACCAAAGACCCCCACCTCGGCCCGGGGACCGGGATAACCCTCTGGGCCGAGACCGAGAGCGGCGCGATTTTAGGGGCGAGTTCGCTGGGCAAGCTGGGAAAGCCGGCTGAACAAGTTGGGCGAGAGGCTGCCGAGAACTTGACAAAGCAACTTCAAACGGGCCGAGCGGTCGACCGCCACCTGACCGATCAGCTCATGCCATACCTCGCGCTCGCCGAAGGGGAATCTGAGATAACAAGCGCTGAACTTACCTCGCATACGCTTACGAATATCGTGCTCGTGGAGCAGATTCTCGACGCAAAATTTGAGGTCGAAGGAGAACAGGGACAGGCGGGCCGTATAAGGGTTAAAGGCAGGGATTTGCCAGGAAAATCGCCTACCTCTAATCTTTTTTAAACGTGACTATGATTATGGGCTTGAGTTATAAAAATTTACTAAATTCTCTTTTGGACCCTTTGGATCATGGCTTCAAGAGCTCCGATTTGGCCGAGTTCAAGCTTACGATCGAGCTCATCCACAAAGCGATTAGCAGTTCTCCCCAGTTGCCAGAGATCAACATAGATTTGGGCAAGGGGTGCAGTTCCCCCCTCGCTCATGCGATCCAAGTGCGGGTCCGAGCTCAGCACAAATAAATTCTTTTTATAGATCTTCCGCACTTGGAACCTGCGTTTTACCTCCTGCAGGTCGGCATAAACATACACTTCATCGTAATCGACCGGCGTGGCACCGAACTTGAGCCTATACCCCGAGTAGCCGGTGAAGATCGCGCCCGACGGCATCTGGGCCTCGATCTCCGAAGCCAATAGGGGCGAACTGGCCTCGTAGATGACATCTTTGGTGAGCTCTCGTCTGCTCGCCCAGTAAAGCAGGATCTTCTTCGGATCGATCACCCTGAACCCAAGCGGCTTCTTTTCGATCGTTCCAA
>JAUWBP010000027.1 GCA_030601665.1 Hadesarchaea archaeon
GGCATGATCCTCCTTGGTGTCGCCCCATGTACAGCCATGGTGCTGGTTTGGAGTTATTTATCCAAGGGCAACATGGGGCATGCGCTAGTGATGACCGCTATCAACTCGCTGACCATGCTTTTCCTTTACGCCCCCCTCGCCGCATTCTTGCTGGGAGTGGCACGAATTTCCGTGCCATGGGAAACCATTGCCTTCTCCGTGGGAATCTACATCGGACTTCCGCTGGTAGTGGGCTATTTTTCGAGGAAAGAAATTCTCAAGAGGAAAGGGCACAGATGGTTTGAGGGACACTTTGCCCCCTATCTACACTACGTTTCAATCACCGCTCTGCTGATCACATTGATTGTGCTCTTCAGCCTGCAAGGGGAGGTAATCGTCAGACAACCGCTTATCATCGGAATGATCGCGGTTCCGTTGTTGATTCAAGTGTTTCTTATATTCGGTATCGGCTATGGTATTTCTAAACGAGTTGGCCTTCCATACGAAGATGCGGCGCCAACGGCACAGATCGGGGCCAGCGACCACTTCGAGGTTGCAATTGCCGTTGCAGTAATGCTTTTTGGCATCGAATCGGGTGCTGCCCTCGCGACCATCGTTGGTGTGTTGATAGAGGTGCCCGTGATGCTCACCCTTGTAAAGATCTGCCTCAGAACCCAACACTGGTTCCCAGCTAAAGGAGGATGATGAATTGGCGATTGATAAACAACTTAGGCTGCTCAAATGCATAGCAGATGCAACGCGATTTCAAATATTGATGACCCTCGAAGGCGGCGAACGCTGTGTGTGCGAGATTATAGAGGAGCTGGGGGAAGAACAATCACTGATATCGCATCACCTGCGAGCTCTGAGGAAGTGCGGCCTCATACGCAGACGACGCGAAGGGAAGAAAATAATGTACCGACTTGCGGACCCCTCGATATTGGGATTACTAACCAATGTTGAAAAACTCGCCAACAAATTTTGTTGAGCTAATTATACACTACTAGCTACGGGTGGGGAAATCGCGATCTCGTCCTTGTGCTTGAGCTTGGTGTGGATTCCGCGGATCTGCTGAATTGGTCGGCCGTTAAGCAGGATGTCAAAATACTCCCGGAGCTCCCCCGTCGTTGGATCCAGAATCGCTTCAACTACCTGGGGGTGACGCCGACTGAGCCTCATTAGCAGAATGTCCATGGTCTCATCCTCGTTTATCGGGACCTTTATCGTGCTGGTGCCCGCCTTTTCCTGCAAATCACCACGCAACTTGACTACGACTTCCATTCAATCACAGCTTTCGAATGCGGATGGGTTCTGCCGCTACGTCTGCTAGACTAAGCTCGCCAAGCGCGGCCTCGGTCGGATTCCAATTAGCTCTCCACTTGCGCATTTCGTAGTATTCTTTTAACATCACATCAAAGTTAGCAACCTGTCTCTTCCCCGGTCCCCCTGCGTAAATTATCCCAACCATTTCTCCACCCAAAGGCCCAACCGTAGCGATTAGGGGCAATCGCTAAAAGGTTTTCGGGTGGCCAGGAAAGCCACCATCCGAATAAGTTTAAATTAAACTAAGATAATAAAAATGGATGAGAAAATGGATGAGAAAATGGCCGAAAAGATTGTGCTCGCATTTTCCGGCGGTCTAGACACCAGCTTTTGTGTGGTTTACCTTAAAGAAGAAAGAAAGTTCGATGTGATCACCGCTACAATAGACACGGGTGGGCTTAGTAAGGAGGAGCTGAAATACGTTGAAAATCGCTCTAAAGAGCTCGGGGCAGTAGAGCACTATCTCATCGATGCAAAGACGGAGATATTCGATGAGATAATCTCCAACATAATCAAGGCCAATGCGCTGTACCAGGGGGTTTATCCACTCATGTGCTCCGACCGCTACACCATCGCGAAGCACCTAATCGACATCGCTAAAAAGGAAAGTGCCAACGCGGTTGCACATGGATGCACCGGTGCCGGAAATGATCAAGTGCGAATCGATGTCACCGTGATGAGCTTGGTCCCAGAACTCAAAATAATCGCCCCGATCCGCGAGTTAGGCATGCGGCGACAACAGGAGATAGAATACTTGGAGAAGAAAGGGTTCAAAGTAAAAAGTGAGACTAAAAAGTATACCATCAACGAAAACGTGTTTGGGCGCACCATATCTGGCTCGGAGATAGACGAAAACAAGGCGCCGAGCGAAGAAATATGGGTGATGACCAAAGTTCAGAAGAAAGAACCCGAGCGCGTCAAGATCTCCTTTAAAAAGGGCGTCCCCACCGCAATAAACGGCAAGATGATGCACGGGATAGAGATTCTGCGGAAGCTCAACGAAATGGCGGGAGCACACGGATATGGAAGAAGGTTGTATGTGGAAGACGAGACCCTCGGGATAAAAGGGTATCAAGCCTTCGAAGCACCTGGGATGCTCTTACTCATAGAGTCTCACAGAGCACTAGAGAGGCTCGTACTCACGCACCATCAACTCAACACCAAAGCACCCTTGGAAAATATCTACGCCGATTTGTCTTATCGCGGCCTATTTTATGAACCGGTGATGCGGAATATCGAAAAGTTCGTGGATTCCACCCAAGAAGTTGTGACCGGAGATGTCACAATGCGATTGCACAACATGAGCGCGATGCAGGAAAGCGTTTCTTCCCCATACTCCCTAGTGCGAGAAGACATAGCACGCTACGCACAGACGGCGGGCTGGAAGGGGACAGACGCGGAGTCGTTCATCAAAATGTACGGATTACAGCAGAGAATCGCTTGGGCTAGAAAAAAGTGAAGTACTCCATTTCGATGAAAATATCAAACTTTTTATGTAAACCCGCTAACAACATCTCGTGACGAAGCAGGTGCCGGTGTTAGAGATGTTACGCAAAGGGCGATTCGAGCGGCCGATGGAACCTCTCGCCGCTGAATACACCTCCTCGATGCAGGCCGACATGCGGATTTTCTACTCAGTTGTGCAGGTCAACCTAGCGCACATTATCATGCTCGCGGAACGGCGAATCATCACCGAGCAGGATGCAGCCGCCATCCTCCGGGCACTCTACGAACTCCATGAGCGCGGCGTTGAAGGGTTGGACCTCCGACCAGAGCTCGAGGACATTCACATGGCGGTGGAGGAATTCGTGATTAAGGCGACGAGTGAGGAAGTTGGGGGTAAGCTCAACACCGCGAAGAGCCGCAACGATCAAGTTGCCACGGCTATCCGCCTGACCCTGCGCAAGGGCTTATTCAACGTTGAGGAGATGCTGCTCGAACTCGTGGGTGCTTTGGTCGCGCTCGCCGAGAAAAATACCGATGTGATAATGCCCGGCTACACTCACCTTCAGGTCGCACAGCCCACGACCTTCGCCCATTGGCTTACCGCCCACGCCTCCGCCATCATCCGCGATGTCGAGCGCATTGAGCAGGCCTACGATGCCGCGAACTCCTGCGTGATGGGGGCCTGTGCGCTCGCGGGGACGAGCTTCCCCATCGATCGCATGCGGGTAGCGCATATGTTGGGCTTCAAGCGCATCGACGAGAATACCATGGATGCCATCAGCTCACGCGACTTCGCCCTGCAGGTCATGAGCTCCCTAGCGATCGCAATGGTTAACCTCAGCAGGCTGGCCGAGGAGCTCATGCTTTGGGGCTCGGCGGAGTTCGACATGATCGAGCTGCCCGAGGAATTCGCGGCGACGAGCAGCATCATGCCTCAGAAGAAGAACCCAGTCGTTGCCGAACTTGCGCGCGCAAAGGCCGGGCGTGTCTTCGGGAATCTTTCAGGGGCCCTCGCGGTGATGAAGGCCCTCCCCCAATCCTACAACCTCGACCTTCAGGACTTGACACCCTCGCTGTGGAACTCCGTTGATGAAACGAGAGACAGCGTGGGGGTGATGGCAAAACTGATCTATGCAATCGAGCCGAATCGAGAAACGATGCGCAAGCGAGCCGAAGGAGGGTTCGCGGCCGCTACGGAACTTGCCGACACGCTCGTGCGGAAGGTAGGGTTGGCCTTCAGGGATGCCCACGCGATCGTTGGAAAGATGGTCGCCCGCGCAACTAATGAGAGCCGAGGCCCAGGGGAGCTGAACATCGAGGACCTGCAGGCGGCATCGAAAGAGGTTCTGAACAAAGAGGTCCATCTCAAGCCCGAGGAGCTAAAAGAAGCACTCGACCTCGATAAGTGCATCGCGGCCCGGGATCTACCGGGCGGCCCAGCTCCGAAAGCCGTTCAGGGACAGCTCAAGACCCTGAAGCAGGATGTGAATAACCACGCAAAGCTCATGCGCGCCCGAATGCGGGCAATTACAAAAGCAGAAGTGAAGTTATTGAAGGAAGCTCGAAGGCGTTCGCGATGACGGTCACGGCTGCGGTGGTCGGGGCATCGGGCTACGCTGGCGTGGAACTTTTCAGGTTGCTTGTGAGCCACCCTGAGGTGAAACTCGTTTGGGCCTACGACATCCGCAACGTCGGGAAGCGGGTGAGCGAGGTCCACCCGAACCTCCGGGGCTTGGTCGACATGAAAATCGCCGAACCTGATTATTTAAAAATCGGAAAGATTGCCAAGGTGGTCTTCGTCGCCACCCCTCACGGCATCGCGATGAAGTTCGTTCCAAAGTTGCTCAAGGGTGGAGCGAAGGTTGTGGACTTGAGTGCGGACTACAGGTTCGAGGATGTCGGGATATTCGGGCGCCACTACGTCAAACACGAGAGCCCGCAGGTCAAGGGTGTGTATGGACTACCGGAGCTCCATCGCGCAAAGATCAAACGTGCGAAACTCGTTGCGAACCCGGGGTGCTTCCCGACGGCTGCCATCCTCAGCGTGGCACCATTGATCAAGCGACGCCTAATCGATTTAGACCACATTGTCATCGACGCCAAGACCGGAACCTCTGGAGCCGGAGCCGCCCCAAGCGAGGTGACCCACCACCCTGTCACGGGTGCAAACATTCGGGCTTACGCCGCGACCACTCACCGCCACACTCCCGAAATCAACCAAGAGCTGAGCAAGCTGGCGGGGCAAAAGGTCGAAACCCACTTTACCCCCTACCTCATCCCTATCGTGCGAGGCATTCTCTCTACAGCGCATGTTTTCCTTCGCAAGCCGACCAGCGTGAAAGCCTTGCTCGGGCTCTACCGCAAGTTCTACGCGGGCGAACCATTCGTGCGAGTGCTCGAGGAGCTGCCGCAGGTAAACTTCGTGGTTGGATCAAACTACTGCGATATAGGGTTCGAGCTCGATGCGAGGAGAAATAGGTTGGTCGTGGTCGCTGCTATCGATAACCTCATCAAAGGCGCTTCAGGACAGGCAATCCAGAATATGAACCTGATGTTCGGGTTTGATGAAACAAGAGGGATAGAAGCCCCGGCGCTGAGGCCTTGACGAAAATCGCACATTCGCCCTTTAACAAACAACAACTTTTCACTTTTCCCAGCAAACTTTAAAGATGCCCTCGCTCCCTTGAGATTGGTGTCCGCATGATTACGGTGCTCGAGGGTGGCGTGACGAGGGTACCTGGATTTCTCGCAGCCGGTGTGCGGGCGGGGATCAAGCGCCGCGGGCTGGACCTGATGCTACTCGCCAGCGAGGACGGCCCCGTTGTCGCGGCGGGGGCTTTCACGACTAACCTGATCAAGGGTGCACCCCTTCTCGTGACGATGAAACACGTGAAGAACGGCGAGCTTGCAGCGATAGTCGCGAACTCCGGGAGCGCGAACGCGTATACAGGCAAGCGGGGGTTGCGGGACGCGCGCCGGATGACCCGCCTCGTGGCGCGCCTGCTGAAACTCCGTACCGGTGACATCGCCGTTGCATCAACGGGTCTGATAGGCTTACGTTTGCCCATGCGGAAGATCGAGACCGGAATCCGCGCTGCCGTCGAAGAGCTCTTGAACTCGCGCGAGGCGAGCCTGAATGCAGTAAAGGCAATCATGACCACCGACACCACGCCTAAGGAAATTGCAGTTCGAGTCGACCTCGGTGATGGAACACCCGTAACCATCGCGGGCATAGCGAAAGGCGCCGGCATGATCCACCCAAATCTACAAACTGCAACCATGCTCGCATTCATCGTCACCGACGCCGCGGTGAGCCCTGCGGCGCTCCGGGCCGCGCTCCAGAATTCGATTGACCAAAGCTTCAACATGATCAACATCGACAACGAAACCAGCACTAACGATATGGTGCTCGCGCTCGCGAACGGGCGAGCGAAAAATCGTTCCATCACGCTTAAACACCAGGATAAGCGGTTCCAGGCCGGGCTCGACGAGGTGCTCACCGAGCTTGCTTGGATGATGGCCAAGGATGGAGAAGGGGCTTCGCACTTGATCGAGGTTCAAGTGAAAAACGCGCGAAATAAGGGGGACGCGCGCCGTGCCGCCCTAGCTGTTGCCGGATCGAACTTAGTCAAGGCCGCGATATTCGGGCGTGACCCAAACTACGGGCGGGTCATCGCCGCGCTCGGCTACTCGGGGGCATCGTTCGACCCATCCAAACTCAGCTTGGAACTCGTGAGCGATCGGGGGCGCGTCAATCTCGTCAAGCGCGGCAAGCCGAGGCCTTGGCGAGCGATCGGACGGGCGCGCGACCTGATGCGCAGCAAAGAGATCGAAATCCACGTCGACCTCGCCGCTGGAAAAGCCTGCGCCACGGCTTGGGGATGCGACTTGACCTACGACTACGTGCGGATAAATTCCCGTTATACTACGTAGTTCATTCTCCTAGCAAAACACGACAAACTGAAAGCGAAACGGGAAAACCTGAGGGAAGAAACTTCACACTTAACACCACCCTAAGTTTTGAACAACCCGAGAATGAAGAGCGAACGACGATAAATCGCCAAGCGTTATACACACATATACTCGTATGTATTACACTGGGATTTAACCACGAATCAGCTAAACATACGTGATGGACTATGAAATTTGAAAAAATTGTAAAAATGCTGAAAAAAAGTGCAAAAGAAAAAGGTGCAAATTTTGCTAAAGTTATTCCAACAAGGGACATTTTTGTGGAAGATCACGTGAGGTTAAAATGCCAATATGGATGCGACAGATTTGCGAGACTTTTCACCTGTCCGCCATATGCACCAACGCCCGACGAAACTAGGAAAATACTGGAAAACTACAATCAGGGATTGTTGGTCGAGTTCACAGGCCTGATGGATAAAGGGCAACAACGAGGTGTGCACGAGATAATGTTCGAGCTAGAAAAGGAAGCTTTTTTGAACGGTTTGTACAAGGCTTTTGCATATACGGCTGGCCCGTGCAGAATTTGCGAAAGCTGTCCAGCAGAAAAAGTTGAAAGCCCAAATGAATTCAGTAAAAAAGATTGCAAAAATCCGGAAAAGGCCAGACCATCCATGGAAGCCTGTGGGATTGATGTCTATCGGACAGCAAGAAAAGCCGGATGTAAAATCAACGTTGTAAAAGAAGGAGAACGTTTTAAAAGTTTTGGATTATTGCTGCTCGAATGAATTATTGAAGATGGAATGACTGAATTCTCGTGGGAGTTGGGCAGATTAATTTAGAAGTAAATGACCTAGTTTGAGCTATGTTTAAGAACATGAAGTTTAATGAAATCAATTCAGTGATAAAAATGCAGGACCGTGCCAAGATTTTGCTCGAGGCCTTACCCTACATCCAGCAGTTCCATGGCAAGACCATAGTCATCAAGCTCGGCGGGAGTGTGATGGCGAAGGAGAAGCTGCTCGACGCAATGCTTCGAGACATCGTGCTCCTAAGCTACGTCGGGATGAAGGTAGCGATCGTGCACGGCGGTGGGCCCGAAGTAAGTGAGGAGATGCGCAAGCTGGGGAAGAAACCGAAGTTCGTCGAGGGACTTCGCGTGACCGATGAAGAAACGATGGAAATCCTGCACGAGCAGCTCGCGGGAAAAGTAAACAAGGAAATCGTGCTGGGGATAAGCAAACACGGTGGACGCGCGGTGGGGATCTCGGGGATGGACGGAAATCTCATCCGTGCCCACAAGCTCCTCTACAAGACGATGACGAGCAAGGGGCGCGAGGTAGAAGTAGATCTTGGGCTAGTCGGCGAGGTCGAGCAGATAAACCCGACTGTTATAAACTACCTCGTTGGGACCGGTTACATCCCGGTGATCGCCCCGATAGGCGTAGATGCGGAAGGACACAGCCTGAACATCAACGCCGATGTCGTGGCAGCTGAACTCGCAGCCGCCATGCGTGCAAAGAAGCTCATCCTGCTCACCGATGTTATAGGGGTGATGCGCGACCCGAAAGACGAGAAGTCGCTCATCTCGCAGCTGACCGCCGAGGAAGCACAGAAGCTCGTCCAAGAGGGCGTTATCAAGAAGGGTATGATCCCAAAGGCCGAGGCCTGCGTGAGAGCCGTGCAGAGTGGTGTCGAGCGCGCCCACATCATCTGTGGCACGGCACCCCACGCGTTCCTGCTCGAGATCCTGACTGAGAGCGGCATAGGCACGATGATCGAACGGGGAAAGTGAATGCAGCGCATCCGAGAGCTCGATGAGCGCTACGTCGCGAGCACCTATCGACGCCAGCCCCTGACGCTTGTCAAGGGGCGGGGGATGTTCGTTGAGGATATTCATGGTAAAAGTTACCTTGATTTCGTCGGGGGCATTGCCGTATGTTCGCTTGGACACTGCCACCCCGCGCTGACGAAAGCTATCTCTGCACAAGCGAAAAAGCTCATGCACGTTTCAAATCTTTATTACATCCAACAACAAGCGGAGCTGGCGGCATTGCTCTCACACGTCGTCCCAAAGGGTATCAACAAGTTCTTCTTCTGCAACTCGGGCGCAGAGGCCATCGAGGGGGCCTTCAAGCTCGCGATCAAGCACACCCGTCGCCAGCGCATCATCGCCATGCAGGGCTCCTTCCACGGTAGAACTGCGGCGACCGTTGGCGCGACTTGGAAATCCAGCTATCGTGAGCCATTTGAAGCCATCATCCCAAAAATCTTCGACTTCGTGCCCTTCGACGACCTTGCCGCCGTCGAGCGAACGATGGGTGAGCAAACGGCTGCCGTGATCGTGGAGCCGGTTCAAGGCGAGGGGGGTGTAAATGTGCCATCCGATGACTACTTGCCTGGACTGCAAAAGCTGTGCGATGAGCATGGGGTACTCTTGATCTGCGATGAAGTTCAAACCGGCATGGGGCGCACGGGGAAGTGGTTTGCATGCGAGCACTGGGGTATCGAGCCAGATGAGCTCACGATGGCAAAAGCTCTAGGCGGTGGCTTCCCGATTGGCTGCTTGGGCGCAGGGGCTGAGGTGATGGGTTCATTTACGCCCGGCGACCACGCTTCAACCTTCGGCGGCAATCCTTTGGCTTGTGCGGCTGCAAAAGCCGTGATAGAAACGATGCAAAAGCTGAAGCTACCCCAGCGAGCCGCGAAAATTGGCGAGTACTTCAAAACACGCTTGAACGAACTCGCAAACAAACACGGGTGCGTGCGAGAGGTGCGGGGCCTCGGGCTAATGCTTGCGATGGAACTTTCCACTAAACAAATTGCAGATGCCGCGCTGGAGAAAGCTAGGGAGCGAGGTTTCCTTGTAAACTGCACCGCCGACAGGGTTTTGAGGTTCGTCCCCCCGCTGATAATCGAACGAAAACATATCGATCGCTTAATAGAGACATTGGACGAGATATTTTCCGAGGTCGAGAAGTGATGGTTAAACACTTGCTCTCCATGCAGGACCTTAGCCCAAATGAAATCGATGCAATTTTGGATAAAGCCGAGGGGCTCAAGGAAAAGCTTCGAAAAGGGGAACCGCACGAATTGCTCCGGGGCAAAACGCTTGGTATGATATTCGAGAAACCATCCCTGCGCACGCGGGTGACCTTCGAAACCGGGATGACTCAACTCGGCGGGCACGCGATCTACCTGGCGCCAGCTGATATTCAGCTCGGGAAGCGGGAATCCGTTCCTGACACGGCCCGCAACCTCTCACGCTGGGTCGACGCGGTGATGGCGAGGTTATTCAAACATGATATCATCGTCGAACTCGCGCGCCACTCAAGTGTACCCGT
>JAUWBP010000069.1 GCA_030601665.1 Hadesarchaea archaeon
GCTCCCTTTTCGTCGTAGATGAACTCCTCCATGAGCGCGCTCCCGATGCCCTGTACAATGCCTCCATATGCTTGGCCTTTGAGCAAGAGTGGGTTTATTGCCTTCCCGATGTCGAACGCCGAGACAATCTTAACCACCCGGACATCGCCAGTTTCCGGGTCCACCTCAACTTCGGCACCCTGCGCCCCGAATGTCCACATCAGCGCCGGGAGGCCCTGCCCTGTCTCGGGATCCAAGTTAGTCAAGCCCTCGGCCGTGTAATATCCATAGCCGAGTATCGGGCCACCAATTCCCCTTCCATCTGGGAGGACGCCAGCTGTCGCGAGCTTTGCCAAGGGGATGCTTTTGTCTGGAATCTCGGGCGCGAACACCCTCTCCTCCGCTACCTCGAGCTTCTCCTTCGGAACCCCGAGCAGCTCCGCCGCGGTAGTTTTTACTTGCTCCTTTAGATTTCGAACCGCGTCTAGCGCTGCATTTCCTTCCATGAAGAGGCCGCGGCTCGCGACCGTCTGCCAAGTGTAGGGGCTAAAATCGGTCTCGCGCTTGGTGACCACTTTTACCTTCTCAATCGGCATCTGCAGCTCGTGCGCCACCATCTGGGCCAAAGCGGTCGGAGTCCCCTGGCCCATCTCGGTGGAGCTTATGGATAAGGTGACGCTCCCATCCTCGTTTAGCTTCAGAATCGCGGATGACGAAGTGAAAGAAGGCATGGAGGGGGCCTTCCAGAGTGCCGCTATTCCTTTCCCACGCAATTTTCCATTCATTTCCTTTGGCGCTTTCTTGCCCCAGCCTAACGTTTCGGCAACAGCTTTGATGCACTCGTCCACCCGCCCAGCGTCCTCGCGGAGCTTCTCGCCTGTGGCAGTGATGCGCCCCGGCAGTGCAGCGTTCTTAAGTCGGAACTTGACTGGGTCCATCCCGATCTTCCGGGCCACGAGGTCCATCTGGCGCTCCGTCGCGAAGTGGAACTCCGGGTGGCCGAACCCACGGTAGGCGGTGCCGTAGGGATGGTTGGTATAAACAGTAATGCTATCACACTTCACATTTGGGACCTCGTATGGACCCGTGCACGAGTAGCCAGCTGCCCGCGTGATGTTAACGCCGTAGTCCGCGTAAGCTCCGGCGTCCCATAAAAACAATAACTCCTCGGCAACTATTTTTCCATCTCGCTTGACCCCGGTCTTGACGCGCGCGTAGAAGCCCTGTCGGACGGCCGTCGTGTAGAACTGTTCCTCGCGCGTCATCACGAGCCTCACGGGTCTACCCCCCGCCTTCTTCGAGAGCAGGACCACGAGGGGCTCCCAGTGAAGCCCCGCCTTCCCGCCGAAGCCGCCACCAACGTAGGGCACGACGATATTGACCTTGTGAATCGGGACCCCTAGCCCAACGCTCAACAGGTGCCTGACCGCAAAGGGGGACTGCGCGCTCGTCCAGACATTTATCTGCCCGTTAGGTAGCCATTGTCCTA
Source organism: Hadesarchaea archaeon (assembly GCA_030601665.1). Taxonomy (GTDB): domain Archaea; phylum Hadarchaeota; class Hadarchaeia; order Hadarchaeales; family Hadarchaeaceae; genus DG-33. Next base: position 1,469 of record JAUWBP010000069.1, read on the forward strand.
CAGAAATGTGGGTCTCCATTTGAACATTTTGGACCTGGGGCTGGTAGAACTCGTTCTCGATGACGACATCTGCTTCCTTGAAACCGCGCTCGATATCACCCTTCCGTAGCTTGAAGTGGTTAGCTATGTTCGTGCCCGGCTTGGGGTAGATAAATGGGGCGTGGCTGTACTCGCTTAGTCTTTCATGTACGAGTGGTGCCCCCTCCTCCATCGCTTTTCGGACATCAAAAGCGCCGGGGAGCTCCTCGTACTCCACCTTTATCAGCTCGACTGCCCGCTCGGCTATCTCCTCCGTGTCGGCCGCAACTGCTGCAACCGGCTCCCCGACGTGGCGAACTTTGTCTGATGCAAGTACCGTCTTATCGCTCATGTAAATGCCGAACTTGTAGCGGGCCTCTTTTCCAGTCAGAATCGCCCGCACACCCGGAAGCTTCTCGGCCTCGCTAGTGTCGATATTGACAATTCTGGCATGGCCGAGGGGGCTCTTCAGCAATTTTGTGTGAAGCATCCCGGGGAACCTGAGGTCTCCTGTGTACAGCGCCGTGCCCGTGACCTTCTCAAACGCGTCGAGGCGGGGTACATCTTTGCCGATGTAGGAATATTTCGCCATTTAATCGAATTTTCGTTAGAGCCAGCAACTAAAAGTTTATCGACAACTTTAAAGAACTTCGATCATTCCCTCCTTGCTGACCATGATGCTGAAATTCCTGAGAGCCTTTCTGCGCTTGAGGTTTTCCCACCCGAGGGTCTCCGTTATCAGCCTCACGATGTCAGAGTAGTTGTGGGAGATCTTTATCCCCTTCTCATCGGCTTTTCTGAACACCATCTCAGAGACTTCATAAACGTTGGACCCAGCCCTCACGTCTATTTTAACCGGCCACTTGATGGTCTCGATAAGTTTCAGGGTGTTCCTCGCTTTATCAACATTTTCTCCTGCTGTTCTCAGGATGGCGCTAATATTGGATCTGCTCGTGCGCAGTTTCACCGCTATTTCCGCTAAAGTCTTCCCCTCGCGCCTCATCTTGAGGACTTCAAACTGCCTTTTCGTGAGGTGAGTGTCCTTTATGGTAACCATTTTTGGTTCACATCCGTCTATTTATTGTCTTTTTTATTTAAATTTTCCGGGCGCAAGCTAAAGGGGGCCGAATTTGAACCACTACAAGTTCAACCGGATGGAGCTTGCTGGCTCTCTCGGTGACCTAGGAACGATGTTACCGCTCTTGATCCCGCTTGTTGTCATCAATGGAATCAACGCTACCGTCGCCCTACTGTTGGTCGGACTTTTCTATGTGGGAGCTGGCCTCTATTACAAAATCCCAGTTCCAGTCCAGCCACTTAAGGCCGTGGCAATAATTGCTATCACGGGGGGCCTTTCTGCTTCGGTCATCGCCGCCTCTGGATTGATCATGGGCATCTTGATGCTTTTTCTTGGCGCCACTGGGCTAATCAACCAAGTTGCTCGAGTATTTTCAAAACCAGTTATCCGAGGGATCCAAGTCGCCCTGGGAATTCTCTTGTTTCTCAAGGGTATCCAATTCATCGCTGACTCCAAGCTCTTCGTCGGCAATGGGGCCGTCGCCACTATGGGGCTGCCCCTGAATATCATCATTGGGCTGGTTGGGCTGTTAATCGCGACACTCCTGCTGACAAATAGAAAATTTCCAGCCGCGATTGTCTTGATAACTTTCGGGCTTCTAGTTGGGCTGGCTTTAAAAACTCCTGACCTCACCCTTGGACCACAGATCTCCTCCCCGCAGATGCCCACGTTGACTGATATCCAAGCTGCGTTCGTGCTTTTGGTCCTCCCCCAGATCCCCATCACCCTTTCAAACGCGGTGATTTCGACCTCCGACCTCTCTAAAAAATATTTCAAAGGGAGAGGGTCGAGGGCTTCTCCGAGGGCGCTATCGAGCAGCATCGGGGTTGCCAACTTGGCTGCTGGGACGCTGGGCGGTATGCCCGTGTGCCACGGGGCCGGGGGCATGGCCGCCCACTACCGCTTCGGGGCGAGGACGGGTGGGGCAAATTTGATGATCGGCGGGATCTTCCTAGCTATGGCCCTGATCTTTGGCTCGAGTGCTGTGTCGATCCTCGGGCTAATTCCACTGTCGATCCTTGGTGTCCTGTTGGTCTTCACAGGTGTCCAGATGGTGAAACTGGCCACCGATGTTAGGGGAAAAGGCGATTTCATCGTAGTCTCCATGATCGTCGGACTCGCGTTGTTGACAGGCATGGCAATCGCTTTTATGGCCGGCTTGATACTGTACTATTCGTTAAAAAGGTGGAGCCCATGGTTAAGCGAGTGAAAACCGAAGACGCAATCGGAAAACCGATAGCTCACGATGTCGTCCGCTATGGGCCCGGGCTCAAGTCCATCCTGTTCAAGCGAGGGCACGTAATCACAGCTGCAGATGTGGAGAAGCTGAAAGATACTGGGAACTACTCCGTCTACATCATCGAAAAAAAGGAGGAGGGCGTGCATGAGGATGAGGCCGCCACTAGGATGGTCCGTGCTTTGGCAAGTGGGAACATCTCCTACACGAAACCCAACCAAGGGAAAGTGAATTTACTTGCAAAAACTCCCGGTCTCCTAAAGGTCAAGGCCGGTGTCGTCAAGCAAGTGAACCTCATTGATAATTTTATCATCAGCGTCAAGCCGAACAAGACCGGAGTGAGAAAGGCAGAGTTGGTTGGGTCTGTTAAGATAGTCCCGCTGACCGTGGAAGAGGGCCAAATGAGAAGAGTGGAAGAAATCTTGAAGCACAACAAACCCATCCAAGTGGTCCCTCCCAAACTCAAACGAATCGGCGCTATTATAACAGGTACAGAGGTCCACGAGGGACGGGTGAAGGACGCCTTCGAGCCGGCCTTGAGGGAAAAGCTCGCTGGTTACGAGTTAAAGATTCAAGAAGCAATTGTGGTGCCGGATGATGAGGAAAAAATCGAGGGAAAAATCCTCGCGTTCAAAGAAAAAGGCTACGAACTCATCTTGGTCGCGGGCGGGATGGCAGTTGATGCTGGAGATGTCACGCCTGCCGCGATAAGAAAAACTGGCGCTGAAATCATCTCCCGAGGTGTCCCGACTTTCCCGGGTTCAATGATTATGATCGCTTACCTCGACGGTACCCCAATCCTAGGGCTCCCAGCATGCGTGATTCCCGACAAGCGAACTAGTTTTGACCTCCTCCTGCCCCGAGTTCTTACAAAGGAAAAAATAACCCGGGAGGAAATCGCTGAGTTGGGGCACGGTGGGATGCTGTGATCGGCGCTGTAATCTTAGCC
>JAUWBP010000095.1 GCA_030601665.1 Hadesarchaea archaeon
ACGGTCGGCCTGTCAGGTTGCCGGACGAAACCGAAGTAACGCGAACCATCATACGCTACGAGGAACGCATATCTCACGAGCTGCACCCTTGAAATAAGGCTCTCGCCGTGCGATGGCTTCGACGAACGCCTTGCGGGCCCCCTCGAGGTCACCCGCACCAATGTGGGGAAGCAAGTCAACGAGGTTGTCATTGCGCATCAAGCATGGCTTGAGGTGGCCATCAGGAGTCATGCGCAGGCGGGTGCAGTGCATGCAGAACTCGGAGTTATGCATCGGCTTGACGACCTCAACCTCACCGCCCGGCAAGATGTATTTTCTGCGCGCCTGCATCGAGCGGCGGGTCCGAACCGCTACCGCTCGCTCCCGAAGGCTTTGCTCTATGTCGTCTAGGTTGCAATGATAAGTGGTGAAATTTTCTCCGCCCGCATCGAGCAATTCGATAAGTTGCAGGATGATGCCGCGCTCTGATGTGTAGGTGATCATTTGTTCGACCTCGTGTTCGTTTATCCCGGCCAGCAGGACCATGTTGAGCTTCACCGGGGTTAAACCAGCGGCGAGGGCAGCATCGATGCCTTCGAATACTTCATGTAGCAGCTTCCTTCCAGTTATTCGTTTGTAAGTTGTTTCATCAAGCGTGTCCAAGCTGATGTTAACGCGGTTGAGCCCGGCATCAACGAGTTCAGCGGCAATTTTTGCGAGCAAGGTGCCGTTTGTAGTCATCGAAACTTCTTCCATACCAGCTGCTGTCACAGCTGCGACAATTTCTATGATGTCCTTGCGCAGAAGTGGCTCGCCGCCCGTTAGCTTGACTTTGCGCATCCCAAACTCTTTTGCCAGCTGCACGATTTTCCCTATCTCCTCAGCGCTCATTTGCCTTGAATTAGCGCTACAACCCTCGCGATGGCAATAAAAGCAGTTAAAGTTACACTCCTCGGTAACCGAGATCCTCAGGCCCGTAACCAGCCTGCCGAACTTATCCCGCACGCTTCACCACCTTCAGCTCGATGCGCTCCCCCTTCGCACCCTTCAGCGAGGAGAGAATTCCAACGATTGCCCCAGCTATCATATCCTGTATAAATGGATTCAGAAAGACTTGCCTACCATCAACCGTTAAAATAACTCGCTCCTGAAGAGTCGGGCAGCCATCCCAGCGCCTTTTACCAGCGATGACCGCGAGCGCGAACTCACGGCAGGTCTTGTATCCACAGTGCTTGCAATCTATCTCCGGCAGCACGGGCGGCACCCTTCGCTCAACTAAGTCGGCTAACCTTTTTACATGTTTGAGCTCGAACGCGGGCAGGCCGGCCTTTCTTACCCCCACGGAAGCGATCGTGAATTCGTCCGCCAGTTTACGCAAGTCTGCCTTACTCCTCGCGGCCACAATTTTCGCCGAATTCTTCAATCCCTTGAACCCCTCGATGATTACGAAATCTGACTTCTCGAGTCCGCGGAGTACCTCCTCAAGCTTTGCTGACCGCCGCTCGATTGTAGCTAACTCCCGCGGCGCTAGCGACACCACGACTCTTGCACCCGCCCTCGCATGGCGCCACGTGTCCTTGTCCGGGCGATCGATGCTGAACCCCCGTTCCACCACATGCTTGACTGTCGCCACGCGGTAGCCTCGCTTTGAGAGTTCCCTGACTAGCCCCTCTACAATTTTGGTCTTCCCGGTCTCCTGGTACCCAACAATTGCCACTGCTCTAACCAATCCCGCCACCTCCGAATAGGATGACTTCGACAGCCTCATCCTTCTCAACGATTTCCCGCTCGAGCGGCACGTCCATGTACCCATCCGCTAGCGAAAGCGCAGTTATCGCCCCCGAGCCCTTGAGGAGAGGCTCAGCGTAAATTTTCTGCCGTTTTTGAACGAGCTTCAAGGGCACGAGCTCCCGCCTCCCTCGCGCCGAGAGGATTTTTGACGCCAGCTTTACTCGAACCTTCGCTCGCTCCGCTGGAGGCAAGCCGCTCAGACGCCGCAGGTAGGGCACGACCAGCTGATCGAATACCATTAGCGCGGAGACTGGGTACCCCGGGAGGCCGAAGATTGGTTTGCCCCCCACAACAGCCACGAATGTGGGTTTGCCTGGCCTGAGCGCCAGCCCATGAACCAAAACTCCAGGGTTGCCGAGCCCATCAACGACGCTCGGCGCAATATCGCCCGCACCAGCCGAGGATCCACCCGAGAGCACGACCACATCGCAAGTGGCCAGCCCTCTTTTGAGAAGAGTCGCCAGGCTGCGGGGCTCATCCCTCGCAATGCCGAGGTAGCTGGCCTCGCCACCGCAAAGCTCGACGGCTTGACAGATCGCCGGGCCGTTGACATCGTAGATCTTGCCTCGCCCAAGTGAGGAACCCGCGTCAACCAGCTCGACGCCGCTCGATACCACCGCGACTTTGGGAGGAGAGTATACTTTGACGCGTTTTCTTCCGATTGCCGCGATCGTCCCAAGCGTTTGAGGGGTTATCATTTTCCCAGCTTTCAAAACCTTCGTTCCACGTTTGATCTCCGACCCTCGCTCGGCGATGTTCTCCCCAGGGGCAACCGCACGGAGAACCCGAACAACCTTTGCCCTTGCCGTCGAGTATTCGAGCATTACCACAGCGTTTGCACCTCTCGGCACGGGTGCCCCGGTATCAATCTCGGCACACTGCCCCCTCCTTATCTTAAACTTCGGCCACTCGCCTGCACGCACGCTACCCACCCGTGTGAGTTCGATGGGCGATTCCTCCCCTGCGCCAAATGTGTCCGCAGCTCGAACCGCATAGCCATCGAATGCAGCGCGATCGAATGGTGGAACATCTATCCTAGAGATGACATCCTCCGCCAACACCCGCCCAGCGGCCTCTCCAAGCGACACTTCAGCTTCGCGTGGACGGAGCCTCCAACGTTTTTCAAGCGTTGCACGGGCCTTCTCAATCGTCGCTACGCGTAGAAAGCTCGACATTCGAATCTGATAATTAATTAAGCGCTGGGCTTTAAGTTTACTGCTAAATTAAGCGTAATTATTTAACTCCAAGGGAAGGAGGTCGGGTACCGTTCAAATCCTTTTGGTCCAAGCCCCAAATGAAACAATAGGACGATCCCATGGTGGCCCTCCGAACCATTGCAAGCGTGATTTTCGCCGCGATTTTCCTCTCGATCTTTGCCTCCCTCTACCTGCAATATCAGAGCGGGAGCGCTGAGGCCAACTTCAGGCGCCAAGCCGAGCAGCTCGCGCAGCAGGTGAGGCTCCTAGC
>JAUWBP010000051.1 GCA_030601665.1 Hadesarchaea archaeon
CACCGAGTTCGCGCGCTATCTGCTCGAGCGTCGTCGTGAACTTCTCGATTTCCTGTTCAAGGTTGTAGTAGTGCACAGATGCTCGCACAGTGCCCTCCACGCCTAGATGATGCATGGTCGGTTGAGCGCAGTGGTGCCCCGAGCGAACTGCTATGCGAGCGAGCTCATCCAGCATCGAGGCGACATCGTGATGACCCAAGCCGCTAACGTTGAAACTAACCACGCCCCCCCGCCGTTTTAGTTCATGAGGGCCGTAAACTTCGACACGCTCGAAGCCCGATATATCCAACATCTGCTCGGTCAGCTTTCGTTCGCGCTTGGCTATCTGTTCAACGCCAATCTCGAGCACGTACTCACAAGCTCGCCCAAGGCCTATGAAACCGGGAATGTTTGGGGTTCCAGCATCGAAAATTTGGGGCGGCTTAACCAAATCGTATTTGTGTTCCTCGACCAGCTCGACAACTCCCCCTCCAACCAGGAGCGGCTCTAGCTCGGCTAGGTGGTCTTCGCGCGCGTAGAGGAAGCCAGTGCCTTGGGGGCCCAGCAGCCCCTTGTGCCCAGGCGCGGCTAGGAAATCGCACCCGAGCTTCCGAACGTCGACGGGCATGTGACCGACTGATTGAGCCGCGTCGATGAGGTACAGCACGCCGCGCTCCCGAGCGAGCTTGCCGATTTCCTCCACGGGCTGGATGCTCCCGACCGCATTGGAAACGTGATGGGTTGCTATGAGGCGAGTTTTGTCATCGATCGCAGCCTCGACCGCAGCCGGATCGATCAAACACTCGCGTGACACTTGGACGAGCTCGAGCTTGACGCCCCGCTCGCGCTCCAGCCGCTGCCAAGGGAGGAGGTTGCTGTGGTGCTCGAGCACCGTTGCCACGACCTTGTCCCCCTTGCGCAGCTTTAGACCATGAGCGACGATGTTTATGGCCTCAGTCGTATTTTTGGTGTAGGCTATTTCGTCGGGCTTCGCGTTAATCACCCGGGCGAGCTTTTCACGGGTATTTTCAAACGCTTCGCTCGCGCGTCGGGTTACGCGATGAAGACCTCGGCCGATGTTGCCGCCGTACTCGCGAAAATACTCCAACATCGCATCTATGACTGGCTGAGGTGTCGGCGTCGTCGCAGCGTTGTCCAAATAGATGATACCTGTGCGCAGGAACGGGATCTCCGCCCGAACTTCCTCAACGCTTTTTGCCATGTGTGCGCCTCCTAGCTGGTTCCATGTGCACGATTACTGAGCTTAAGTCGGCTATTCGTGTTTTTAAATCGTGCTCAACTCGTGTCGCTACCTCGTGCGCTCTACCGACGCTCATCTTTGGGTTAACGTAGATGTGTACGTCTGCAAATATGTGTGACCCCACCCTGCGAGCACGGCGTCGGTGGCATCCCAGCACGCCTGGCACGTCCATGCAAACCCGATTTATCTCGGCCAAGACTTCCGCGCTTGGGCTCGCTTCCATCAAGATATTTAGCGCATCAAGCCCAATGCCGAACCCCAATCGTAGGATTAGCGCCGATATCACCAGTGCAACCAATGGATCCGCCCACGCGTGTCCCAGCCCAATCGCCACAAGCCCCACTATGATAGCAGCTGAGGAAACGGCGTCGGTGAGCGTATGATAGCCATCCGCGACTAGTGATAGGCTGTTGGCCTGTCTGCCCGTGCGGATTTGGTATTTCGCCAAGGCGCCGAAAATCACGAGGGTTAGACCAGCCAAAAAGAAGAGTTCGGGCGTTGCCTTGATGACCAAACCCAAGTGAATTTTTTCTATTGCCATATATGCCACCCGCACGCCAGCGAAGATGAGCACAGCCGCTAGCAGGATTGAAACCAAAGTTTCAGCTTGGGCGTGACCGTAGAGATGTTTCCGATCCGCCGGACGTTTGGAGATGCGCCTTCCGGTGAAGACGCCTACTGAGGTAGCTGTATCTGAGAGCGCATCTATACCGGCGGCGATAAAAGCGAGGCTCCCGAAGAGGATGGCTGCCCAAACTTCTAAAATTCCCAGCACCACAGTTATGATAGCTGAAACTATCGCTGCCCGCTCGACCGGGTCCCTCAACATTTTGACGCCTTTTAAACGTAGCTGCAGGACCTAAAAGAGGTAATCTGGCTGCAGGAAAATCACAGCAATCTTGTCAAACCGATGACCTGAACGTTGCCGACTCCCGGCAGGCTCACGAGTTCCTGCTCGAGCGGCTCGGTCCCACCCGCCGCATCCGGAACGACCGCGACGACGCGAAGCGCCTCCAGCCCGAAGGCAATCGGCTCGCGGGAGATCGAGTGAACCTTGACGCGCTCCTTTATCGCGGCCTCGAGGTGGGTCAGATCCACCTCCGGGCTTTCAGGCATTAACCTAAGAGTGACCGCTACCTCCCCCATTCAAACACCTAAGGTCCCGTGAGCCCACAGCTCGGGCAGCGGTAGGGGTTGCTGAGGCGTCGGCACTTCGAGCAGCGCCATATTTCAAAGGAGCCGCAGCTGGGGCATGAGAAGTGCGTCGCCAGCTCGCCCGGGGCTATCTCGTGGTTGCATGAGGTGCATACGGCTGTCATAGTGATCCAATCTACCTATGTCGGGTCCGCTTTAACATTTTTGTTGGCTCGTGGGGGGCTTTTATAGATTACTTTCACTGACCTCTCTCCCCCAAACTAGTTTAAAACAATACTGGAATCGAGGTTTGGTAGTCCAATGATCGAATCAAAAAGGATCCTGCTGAAGCCTGAATCTAGAAGGGAACTGTTCCAAAGGTCGCTCAAGCGCTACAACGTTGAAACATTTCAAGAATTGGCCAGAACGTTGAAAGTTAGCAATAGCTGCGTCAAAAAGTGGAAGAGAGGAGATAGATACATTCCATCGCGTTTGCTTGACGAATTACCGAAACGTGAGATGGTTCTGGATGTAAAAGATGAAAATTGGGGGTGCAGAAAGGGTGGTAAGAACGGCATAAGAAAATTGCACGAAAAATACTCGCCTGCTATTTTGACCGAGTGGAGACGCCAAGGGGGTAGGAAAGCGCGCCCGACTTTTTGGCGTGATAAAAGAAAAGCGCACAGGATTGTTAGAAAAATAATAAAAAACCGGATGGGAAAGCGATTGAGGAGGATTTTGGAAAAAATTGAAACACACAAAGATTATTTCACCAACAATTTTCCTCATTTAGACACAACGGCGGTCCCTTGCAGTAAAAACGATCTCAAAAGAGGGATAAAATTACCTCAAGTTATGGATGAACTTCTTGCCGAGGAAATCGGAGTACACATCGGTGATGGAACACTAGTGACAAAAAGAAATTATTTCTCTGTTAGAGTGAGTGTTAATGAACTTGAATATTCAAATCATCTAGCACGACTCTATTTCCAGCTTTATAACCTCAAACCAAAAGTGTTTATTCGAGGTTCTATTTGTGGATTTGAAATTTATTCCAGAGCAATATTCGAATTCAAAAAATCGCTTGGTCTTCCTCCAGGTAAGAAAAAGGATATTGATATCCCTGCAATATTAAAAGAAAGTCGAAACATGAAGTTGATCTCTGCTTGCATCAGAGGGATTTTTGACACCGATGGATGTGTTTATTTCATGAAGGACGGAAAACATTCCAAAATTATCGTTTACTCACAATCTGCCAAATTGATTGAAAGCTTGACATTTTACCTCGACAAAATGGGATTTGAGCCCAAGGTGTACGATGCCGGGAGGAAGATAATGCTCTATGGAGTGCCCATGCTTAAACTATGGGTGGAAAAAATTGGCACGAGTAATCCAAAACATTACTTAAAGCTAAAGCAGATAATTAGCGGGGCCCGTAGTCTAGCCTGGATAGCGTTTGCCCAGAAAGGACACTAGCCTGCGGACGAAAGACAGACAGCTAGTGGCTCGGGTTCAAATCCCGACGGGCCCGCCATTATCAAATATACAGGTGAAAAGTTGAACGCAGAGCTCGTGGATGCTGCATTGGGGAGAATCCCATCGGATCTTGTGATAAAAGGCGCGAGACTTGTGAATGTCAACACCACCGAAATTGAGGAGCACGTTGACATCGCCGTGAAGAACGGGAGGATTGCGCTGGTCGGGGACGCTAGCCACTGCGTTGGCAAAGAAACCAAAGTGATTACAGCGGGGGGTGAGTACTTCGCTCCCGGGCTTCTCGACGCGCACATACACCCCGAAAGCTCCATGGTCACCTTGACTCAGTTTGCCAGAGCAGTTCTTCCCCGCGGGACAACCGGTGTGTTCGTAGATCCTCACGAGATTGCAAACGTGCTCGGGCTGCGTGGGATCAAACTTCTCATCGAGGAGAGCAAAAGACTCCCGCTGAAGGTGTTCGTTGAAATCTCTTCGTGCGTTCCGTCGGCTCCGGGGCTTGAAACAACCGGTGTAGAACTCGGGCTAAAAGATATCGCAATCGCCCTGAAACTGAGAAATGTTGTGGGGCTCGCTGAGGTGATGAACTTCCCTGGTGTCCTCGCGGGAAATGAAAAAGTTCACCGAAAGATAGCAGTAGCGAGAAATGCGGGAAAAGTCGTCGAGGGACACGCGCCAGGCTTGGTCGGTAGGGAACTCGCTGCATACATCTCGGCTGGCATAGAGTCCGATCACGAGTCATTCACCGAAAAGGAGGCGGTCGAGAAGCTGAGGCGGGGGATGAAGCTCGAGGTGAGGGAAGGATCCGCCGCAAAAAATCTTACTACACTTATAAAACCCATCCTAAAGCTAAAGTTGGACACACGCCACTGCTTACTCGCCACTGACGATAGACATCCCTACGACCTGCTTAGGGAAGGGCACATGGATCATGTGGTCAGACGAGCCATAGAGGAGGGGGTTGATCCGATTAAGGCAATTCAAATGGCGACGATAAATACGGCCAATCATTTCTGGATCTCCGACATCGGCGATCTCTCACCTGGAAAAATTGCCGACATTTTGGTGGTTGAGGACTTGAGAAAATTCGAAGTGAAGAAAGTGTTTGCTAACGGAAGGCTCGTGGCAGAGAATGGAAAACTGCTGTTGACACTTCAGCAGCGCGCTTATCCTAAATTTGTGAAAAATAGCGTGAGGTTGAAGAAAAAAATAACACCCTCGGATTTTGTGGTGAAATCGGCTTTAGCCCTCGGGCGGGTGAAGGTTAGAGTTATCGGAGTCATCGAGGGCGAAATAGTCACCGAGCACAAAATCTTGAGTTTGGAGGTGAAAAATGGAGGGGTGATGCCAGATCTCGCACGCGATGTGGTTAGGGTTGCTGTGGTCGAGCGTCATCGAAGGACGGGCAACATCGGGCTTGGCTTCGTTCGGGGTTTCGGCATGAAGAGAGGAGCGCTGGCATCGAGCGTTGGGCACGATGCACACAACATAACCGTCGTGGGAATTAACCCAGAGGATATGGCTGTGGCGGTAAACGAGGTCGTCAGATGCGGAGGCGGCCAAGTAGTGGTGTTGAAAGGCATCCCCACAGCTAAGCTTGAGTTGCCGATCGCCGGACTCATGTCAGACAGAAGTATTCAGGACGTGAGCGCGCAACTGGAAATGCTCTATCGCGCGGCGAGAAGATGTGGGGTGAAGTTGGAATCGCCTTTCATGTCAATATCTTTCTTACCATTGGCGGTGATCCCAAGGTTAAGAATCACAGACATGGGCTTGGTCGATGTAGAGAAGTTTGGACTTGTGGATTTGATCGTGAAAAGGGCCCGCCACTAAACCTTCAGAATTTTCATCAATTGATGTGCGTTATCGTACATGAAATCGCCTGCCATGCCTTCAAAGCGAACTCGAAGTCCCCCGGCGCCTCGGCACGCCATCGCTCTGCAGTTTTGACCATGGGCAATTTGTAAAATGTCTGTTGAACCTCGACCAGCGAAAACTTCTGAATGAACGCCCTGAAACCACCTTTAAAAAAGCCCTATCCACATGTCCCGACTTTAATCATCTTATCGCCCAGTCTGCTCAAGGCAAATTAATTTAAGTCGGATTAAAATAAAACGAAGATGGTGCGGAGGTAACTCAGCTGGGAGAGTGCCGGTCGTTTGGGCACACACTCAAACGGGCAAAACTGAAGTTCCCAGTAAGGGACATGGACATCCGGATGTCGCGGGTTCAAGTCCCGTCCTCCGCACCATACGCATTTTGAGATTCTCGGGAGATTTTACGAAGTTCTGGAGAGTACAAATCTGGGTTCAAACTCTTAATACCGCACCAAAAATTCTAAAGCCGCATCGTTTCGTAACTCAGCTTCAGCTCACCATTTTTGCCCCACTCGAAAATCGGCACATCACGTCGAAGCCGCTTGAACTTCTCGCTCAGCGCATGCACGATGATAGGCAAAGCGATCGTCGCGTCGGCAAAACACATCACCTTGCCCGCGCGCCGGTGGATCTTCCCCCACGACTGCGCCTCCTCGAAGGTGCCGCCCGAGAGCCCGCCCCAGTGGGGGGAGTCCGTCGTTATCTGAACGGCGTATTTGTGGCTCCGGTCGTGGCGCGTCTGGTAGCTGGCGATGACCGCGGTCTGCTGGATGAAATTCTTGGGTACACTGCCCCCGAGATAAACCACGCCAGTCCGTTTTGCCTTTTCAGTAATTCGAGAGCTCTCCTCCACATCCTTGAGCGCATCGATCAGTATCCGCTTGCGAATATAACGAACGGTCTTTCCCACCTTCACCCTGCGGCCTTTTCGATTGGCGAACATTATCGAAAAGCCGAGAGCACTATCGTTCAAGGCCGGGCAAAAAATCGGAACTCCCTTCCGATAGGCGCTCACCAGGATCGAGTCTTTTTCCTTACCGACTTTACTCTAGGTTTTTCCAAGCAAAAACGTAATCTCACGTGAAGAGTAAGGATAGTTGTCCCTCAAGCCATAGGAAAAGCTTT
>JAUWBP010000026.1 GCA_030601665.1 Hadesarchaea archaeon
ATTGTTTCGATTCAGGACGAAACAACTCCCTCCCCCGAAGTCCCAAAAGGGGCGCCAGGCGGAGTGGCAGTTAGCTAGAGGGCTTGTGATCCACGACTCGTGATCCAAGTTCGGCTCGTGATCCAAGCTCGGTCTTTGCAAGCCTCCGAGCTTGCCAAGCCCTCTAGCGACCCTTCCTAGCCCTTGCTCGATATGGTGTAATGAACTTCCCACTCTAACGATAATTGGAGAGTCAAAAAGGGGTAATGGGAGATAATCCGAACTTTTGCTCGATTAGTAAGAACTTGGTGTTGAGTCCTTGTTTACAAAAGCATTCCGGTTAGGCCGGGGATGATGAAGTTATCCATTATGTTATCGATTTGCCCGCTGACGCTCGAACCCAAAGTTTGAGAGGTGATGGCGATAGAAGCAACTATGCTAGCTACGAGCGTTAGTACTATGCCAAGCATCAGCAAATATTCGGTTGCGCCTTGAGAACGCTCCTCCATACCATCGACCTCCAAAAACTCATGTTATCGCTACCGCTCGATCGTAAAAGTAGATATGATTGCTGTTCGTGTGCTTCAAGCTCACATAGTACGTTCCGGCGAGATAAGTGCCCAAGCTGACATAGGGGGAATCAAGTACTTCGTTTCCCGTGGTCCAGTCATAACTTCCCTTGGCCGTGCTCACGGAATATGCCCACTCACCATCGGGGATGGATCCCACATCAACTTTTATCCTTATCTCATTATCACTCACATCAAAAGTAGCGGATATCGACGGGAAACCTGAAGGTCTACTCACATAATAGACGGCCGCACCAACGATAATCAATACAGTTGCAAAAATCAACAAATATTCGGTTGCGCCCTGTGCAAACTCCTTTTTCATTCTTACACCTTTTACCTTTTACCCTATCTCGCCTTGGGCAATATCGTTGGCGCGGCTAAAACTCGGGTCTAAGATACCGTTTGCGGCTGATCGTTGAAGTAGAAGTGCGCGCTGTCGACGTGTTTGAGGCTCACGTAGTACGTCCCGGATGCATATGTACCTAGGGTAACGTAAGGTGACGCCAACTCCGAGGTTCCCGTGGTCCAAGTGTAGCTGCCCTCAGTCGAGCTTACGGAGTGCGCCCATTCCCCTGTCGGGATGGACCCAGTTGTCACATTAATCCTGATCGCATTGTCGACCTTTGCTGATGTCGCGGCTATTGCTGGGTAGCCTGCACCAGCAGTGGTCACATAATATACCGCTATGGCGACGATAACCAACACTGCAGCTAACATCAACAGGTACTCGGTAGCACCCTGACCCTTCTCAAACATTTTCATTTTCATTCTTTTTCACCTCCATGGAAAAACCTGTTAAACTATGAAGTTATAAAGGTGCCGCCACATTCCTGAGTAAAAGTCGACATTTTTGTAGGCAGGCTTAAATCGGCACACTATAAATTGATCACGGTGAAGCTTTGCAAGTTCTGAGCTGCGTCCAGCGCGCGAAGAGTGTGCGAAAAGCGCTCGAACAGGCTGTGGCCAAACTTAATGGAAGGCTCGAGAAGACACGGGGCTACATAACCAAGATGGATGCAAGCGTCGATTCGGGCATAGCGGGAGCAACAGTGCGGATAATCACTGTTGTGGATGAAAGCAACGTCAGACCAAAAAGCGTCCTCTGGGCAAACGAGGCGGGCAGGAATGAGGAGAATGCCCTCAGCCGAGCTCGAGAAAAAATAAATGCACAGCTCGCGAGGCTCCATGGAGAGATTGTTGGCTTTTATTGGAAATTTATCACCCCGCCCATTCCGAAACGTACTTACGCCACGCTCATTGTCGCGATCAACGAAGAGGTGCCTGAAAAAATGGAAAAACTCAGCTTGGATGAACGTCGAGAACGCTTGGCAGTGGTGCTTCGCTTGCTCGGCAATACCCCACAAGCAATCAACCTTGTGCAGGTGGCCAAGATTTTCGGCGTCTCACGCGACACCCTCTACAAGGACCTCCAAGAACTCGGCATCGAGCGCTAGACCGGTGTCATCATTCCAACGACGAGCCGAGCCATATAGAATGCGATCGTCGCAACGATCATGAAGGGCACAGCGAAGGTGAGACCTTTCAACACTCTGCCGTATCTAATTACCCCGACCGCGAGCGAGCAGATAAGCGCCTGAATCATGATGTATACCATGGCAATCGTGCCGATCTCCGGTGGCAGGCCTGCAGACGCCATCGGGCCAACGCCTACCTGAATCCCGCCCACCGCCACCGTGAGGCCTATTATAAAAGGAGCTGCGAAGAGCGCTACGACGAACAAGAAAAGAACCTGCTGTGTCGTCGCCACCTGCCGCTCGCGCTGAATCGCGTGCACTTCTCTGGCATCTGTGGAGACGGAGTCGAGCACGTTGGCGAGTGCCGCGCCACGCTCTATTCCCTCAACGATTAGGTGAAAGGCCCGCGTGTAGAGGGACGAATTAGACCTCCGCGCTAGTGCCAAGAGGGCGCTCTCGATTGTCCTCCCCCTACGGATCTCCCTCACTACCCGATCGAACTCCTGCGAAAGCACACCGTAGCTAGATTTCGCGATATCATCCATCGCCGCGTCTATTCCCACGCCGGCCCGTAGGGTGCTCGCTATTTGGCGAAGAGCATCAGGTAACTCTCTTTCCAGCTCGATAGCCCTACGCTGGGCTAAGTAATAAGGCACTGCAAGCGTCAGCACTGAAAAGGTGATAAAAGCCGCGAGAAGGGCAAATATGGGTATGGGTAAGGGAATCGGGAGCCGTAGAAACATACCAACGAAACCCGTCGTCACGCCCACAATTATCGTTGCTAGGAGGGTCAAGCCCACGTATTCCTCCGCCGCAAGCAAGATTTTCGTCGACTCCAACCTGTGGTCGAGGTTGTTCAGGAATTTTTCTGGAAACACGCGCTTTGCAAATGTTGCTAATCGATTGACCAATCCCATACTTACAACCTCGGCTCGAAGCGTTTGATCATCATCACGAAATAAAACAACATGAATGGCAGGATAACCAGAAAGAGAACAGCCGCACTTGTCGGGGTCAATACTGCCCCTCCCATGCTGCTCCCCACTGCTATCATGACCAAAAGCATAGCTGGGATGACCGAGGAGGCGAACATGTACATCATCGTGAGCATGTTGAGCGACTGGGTGTAGTCACGGAGTTTCATGCGCATCTCGAATGCCGTTTCGTCTGCCAACATCTTGAGAATATTCGCGAGATCGCCGCCCGTCCGTAGGGTACGCTGGACTTGACGAATTGCACGGCGGAGCGGCTCGGAGTCCACCCTTCGGTCCATCGTTGCCAGTGCCTCCTCCGTGCTCATGCCCGTGTGCATGTCACGAATGACCCTACCGAACTCTTCCGAGAGGACGCCGTAATCCGCCTTGCTGATCGATGTCATCGTTTCGGGGAGGCCTATGCCCGCGGAGAGATGCGTCGCCATATGTCTTAGGGCATATGGGATCATGCGATTTACCTCAACTACGCGCGCCTTGGCCATGCGCCCCGGCCGGGTCTTCCCGAACACCAGCGCGAGCAGGGACGCTAACACCCCGCCCACCAGAGCAAAGAGGACAGGTAAAAACAGAATCATCAGGATGAATGCAGAGAACCCCGCAATAATGCTCGTCCCGATCATGAGCGCCGCATAACGTTCAGGGGGAATCCTGAGGTTGGCCTTGTAGAGATCCTCATCCAGCCCTTTGAAGAATTTAGCCAATCGCTGTGCCGGGCGCTTGAGGGGGTTATACAATACATCGGAGAGGCGCTCTGACAGCGGCCTCCTTAGTTCCGCGCGTTCTTCCCAGATTTTCTCCCCCCTAAGCTTGCGCTTTTCAGCGCGCTCCTCCTCACGCAAACTCTCGAGCTGCTTGAGCTCACGCAGCCTCCGCGTGACCTCATCGACCTTCTCCCCTCTCGGACCTTTTGTAACTCTGGCAACTTGGCCCACGCGATGCGTTGCTCCTCCTACTTTTATCACGCCGCCGCCGACAGCGGAGAAAAATCTTTTTGCTAGGCCCGGCTTTTCAGTTTTTTTCTTTGGCATGGGACCACTAACGATGCTTCGCACCTTTCTCGGCCCGCACGCGTTTCAGCGTCCCCTCTGGATTGAGGTAATATTCTTGGATGACCCTGCCAACCTCGAAGATGTTCCGAATGCCCTGACGTCTCATCCACCCGAGCACCGCTACACGCTTCTCGAGCTCGATCTCGATGTCGTTTCCGCTCATCCCGCTGAACTCGGCTATCGTGCGTTTAATCTTGCTGGGGACACCAGTTGGTTCGACCACATCCGATCTGGGGTTCCACTTGAAGACGCGGCTGAGTTGTGGCTTACTCCCCTCCAGACCCGTCACCTCGGCGACCTCCGTGACCCTTCGAATCTGTCCTTTCTGACGATGGTAGATGCGCTGCTGCATGACAATCACATCAAGCGCTGGAATCATTATCTCTGGGACAGCCATCGGGGCCTCGGTCAAGCGGGCGATTGTTTCAACGGCGCTGTTCGAGTGCACGGTGCCCATGCAGCCATCATGCCCAGTATTCATCGCGGTAAACAGCGTCTGCGCCTCTGGACCTCTGACCTCCCCCACAATCATCCGATTAGGCCTCATGCGGAGCGCATTCTTGACAAGATCGTCCATAATAATCTCCCCCCGTCCTTCAACATTGGGGGGACGAGTCTCGAGTCTAATCCAGTGCTTGTGCGGCAGCTGGAGTTCGGCAGTGTCCTCGATCGAGATGATGCGCTCCCGCTCGGGAACGAAGGTGGTGGCGGCGTTGAGGGTGGTAGTCTTCCCGCAACCTGTCCCCCCCGCGAAGAGGATGTTAGCAGGCTTGATACCGAAACCATCCACGGTTAGCCAGAGGAAAGCGGCAACACCCGTCGACAAGGTACCAACATTCAGGATGTCAATTACCGTGAGCGGGTCCTTGCGGAACTTCCGTATCGAGATCGTCGGTCCCCCGAGGGAGACCGGCGGAATGGTGGCATTTACTCTGCTCCCATCGGGTAGCCGTGCATCGAGTAAAGGCGTCTGTTGGTCTATTCGCCTACCCACAACGCGAGCCATCTTATCTATGATGTACTTAATCGGTTCCTCGTCTTCAAAAACCACGTTTGAAAAGCACATCCCATACTTTCGATGATAGACATAAACAGGTTTGTGCACAGCTGTCACCATGATGTCCTCGAGCTTATCGTCGGCTATCATAGGGTCAAGCGGGCCGTACCCCAGCATGTCCCGCACCGCCACCTCGCCCAGATGCTTTATGCGCCCGGGCGAGAGGCGTAAGCCCTTAGCATCACGTTCGATTATCTTCAGGACCTCGCGCATGAAGGTGCTTCGACGCTCATCCGGGTCCGGAATCTTATCCGGATCAATTTTTATTTCCTCAACGGCTGTTTCCTTTGCCGCGTCGAGGAGCTTTTGTTCCTGCATCGTCAGCTCGGGCATTTTAAGTCTGTAAAAAGGTAGAATCTCACCCTCCACCGATAAGATATCAACTTGGTCATAGCTCTCCAGCACCTTTCCGGCTTCGGGGGCTTTTATCTCCCTGATAGCTGCTGTGGGCACCACGGGCTCGGGCCCCGGTTCTGGCTTTTCGACGGCCTCGGCCGTCTTTGGCGGTGCCTCCGCTAGAAGATCCGAGAGAAATCCTCCACCCTTACCCGCTAGGGACTCGAACTCCAAGGCTGGGGCCTTTCTAGGCCTCCTAAGCTCTTTGCCCTGGCGAGCAGCCTTTCTCTCCCTAGGCATGGCCCTTTTCTCCCTAGACATCCTAGAGATGGGCTTTTTCTTCTTATGCACGAGGTCACCTCCAGCATAATCATTGATTTAAAATCCGATAAAAGATTATCTAATTTGACCTCCTTAGGTAATTTGACTCCCTCGGGGGAGAAGTTAAGCTTATAACCAATGAGCACCCCCAAACATTGATGAGGTAGTTGGATGAGCGCAGTAATGGGAGGAAAACCTGTACTCGTGCTGCCCGAAGGCACACGAAGATTAATTGGACGCGATGCCCAGCGTATGAACATCCTCGCAGCCCGTGTAATCAGCGAAGCCGTCCGTACAACCCTTGGGCCACGCGGCATGGATAAGATGTTAGTTGACAGTTTGGGGGATGTCGTGATTACGAACGACGGTGTTACGATTCTTAAGGAGATAGAAGTCGAACATCCTGCGGCTAAGATGATAGTCGAGGTAGCGAAAACGCAGGACGATGAAGTCGGGGACGGAACAACTTCTGCTGTAATAATCGCCGGCGAGCTCCTGCGCGAAGCGGAACGCTTGCTTGACCAAGTCATCCACCCCACGGTGATTGCCTCCGGCTATCGGATGGCCGCTGAGAAAGCCCAAGAGATATTGAATGGGCTCGCCGAGAAAACGACGATCGACAATGAGGAACTCCTCACGCAAGCGGCGATGACCGCGATGACAGGGAAGAAAGCGGAAAGCGCGAAAGGGAAGCTGGCCGACCTCGCCGTAAAAGCGGTGAAACAAATAGCGGACAAAACGGATGGGGGATATATCGTTGACATAGATTACGTCGGCATCGAGAAGAAACCCGGCGAGAGCACCGACGATTCCCAGCTCATCCAAGGGATAATCATAGACAAGGAGCGCGTTCACCCAGAGATGCCAAAACGGGTGAAAAATGCTAAAATCGCCCTTCTTGACTGCGCCCTTGAGATAAAGAAAACCGAAACCGATGCCGAAATTCGAGTCACGAGGCCTGAACAGCTTCGCGCGTTCTTGGACGAAGAAGAAAGCATGCTCAAAAAAATGGTGGATCAGATCGTCGCCACTGGCGCAAATGTTGTCATATGCCAGAAGGGGATTGATGATCTCGTCCAACACTACCTCACGAAAGCAAACATCTACGCGGTTCGGCGGACAAAAAAATCAGATATTGAGAAATTATCCCGCGCCACGGGGGGCAAAGTCGTCACGAACATCGAGGATCTAACGAGTGCCGATCTGGGTAAAGCTGGGTTGATCGATGAACGAAAGATAGGTGATGACAAGATGACCTTTGTAGAGGAGTGTAAGGACCCCAAGGCGGTGAGCATACTCGTGCGGGGCGGAACTGAGCACGTGATTGATGAGGTCGAGCGCTCTGTACACGATGCGATCAGCGTGGTCTCCGCAGTAATCGAGGACGGCAAGATCATCGTGGGAGGTGGTGCACCCGAGATCGAACTCGCTAGGCGATTGAGGCAGTACGCGGAAACCGTTGGCGGACGCGAAGCACTTGCGGTCAACGGCTTTGCGAATGCTATCGAAACAGTTCCGCGAACTTTGGCAGAAAACGCTGGGCTCGACACCATAGATGTCTTGGTTGACCTTCGCGCCAAGCATGAGAAACCGAACAGTAAAAACTTTGGGATTGATGTTTACAAGGGTGAAACCGTGGATATGATGGAAATTGGGGTTATCGAACCTCTGCGCACGAAAACCCAAGCGATAAAATCGGCGAGTGAAGCCGCAATAATGATCCTCCGAATCGACGACGTGATATCTTCTTCTAAAAAGGGGATCACGCCGCCGGGGGGACCCCCTGGAGAAGGGGATATGGGCGAGGAGTAACCGCTAGCGGATGAACACGATCGCTGCCAACGCGGCCCCATGGTTCTCAACGATGTGCCCAGATGAAATGGAAGTTACCTTCGTCGGCTCGAGCCCACGTCTTTCCATCATATTTCTTGCCATCGTTTCAACAGTCATGCCAGCCATCTTCTGGGTAACGCCAATATCATGATATTCTGAAACTATCCCGTGTGAGGACTCACTTGTCGCAATACCGACCGCGGCGGCAATCTTCTGACCCGGCGTCGAACTGGAGATTTTCGCCATGATAATTGGAGTGATGGTGCCTGGCTCGAGCTTCGGCATCTTGACAATTTTACATCCTACCGGCCAAATGCTTGAAACTGATACAAGGTTGAGCTCGGAGATGCCCGCCTTGCTGAGCGCATTGTCAAATGCCACCAACTCGAATGGCCCATCTGCGTCGGCCGCAACTAAAGCAGCTTCCTTCGGAACATCCCACATGATTTCATCCTATGCGAGGACGGTGCGTCATCTTCTCGAGCAACATTCCTCCTATCGTTATCGGTGGGTTACGTTTGACAATACGTAATGCATCGTCTAGTCTCGTTTCGTGTTTCGCATAAATTTCAAGGATTGGCTCATCTTTACTCACCTTCCGCCCCTCCTTGAGCATGACCCTTAACCCAGCTCCCTTATCGCGTGGAGCGCCTACAGTACGAGCTATCTCGTTAATGCACGCATTATCAATATTAATCACGTACCCATCGTGGGGCGCGAGTATGACCTCCTTTTTATCGCCGATTGGGATTTCCTCTGGCTTCACGTCCGGGTTGCCTCCCTGAGCCTCGATGATTTCGCGCATTTTTTGGTCGGCCTTGCCCGAATTCAATATTTCACATGCCATCTGCCTGCCCATCCCCGAGCTAGCGACCCCGCCGAGCTCAAGCATTATGCCAGCCAAACTCGTCGCCTTTTCGACTAAGCTCCCTGGTCCGTTGCCGCGCAGTGTTTCGAGCGCTTCCTTAGCTTCGAGAGCCGGGCCAACCGCGTAACCCACGGGCTGGCCACCGTAAGTTATGGCCACCTCAACTTGCACGTTGAGCTTATTCCCAAGCTCCATAAAATCGTGGGCAAAGCTCCGGGCTTGATCCATGGCCTCAACCTTTGCTCCGGGCCCGGTCGGGATGTCAATCAAGATACGATCGGCGCCCACCGCTAACTTCTTCGACATCACGCTCGCGAGCAATTGGCAACGTGGATCTACTCCAAGCGTGCGTTCGACGCTGATGATGATGTCATCCGCTGGAGCTAACCTGACTGCACCACCCCAAGCCAAAACCGCACCGACCTTCTGCACAATCCGCTTGATTTCATCCATGCCGAGGGTAACGTTTGTGAGGACCTCCATCACATCCGCGGTTCCAGCTGCACTCGTTATAGCCCGGCTGCTCGTCTTCGGCACCACCAAACCGGCTGCGGCCACTATCGGAACTGCGACCATAGCGTACTTGTTGCCTGGAACACCCCCTATGCTGTGGACATCGAGTACAGGGCTGGTGTTCAGCTCGAGCCTGTCGCCGGAGCTAACCATTCGCTGAGTCAAGGCAACGATCTCGCTTGTGACCATCCCTTGAATGACTTCTGCGACTACAAAAGCTGACATCTCCACGGAGCTCAAGTTCATCGCGGTGATGTCATCGACTATCGCGTAGATTTCCTCGGTTGTTAGCTGTTGCCCCGACATCTTCTTCTTGATGAAATCAACCGACCGAGGACGGGGAACAAGCGTGACGGATAGAGTATCTCCTAGCTTAAGGCCGAGAGCCTCAGCTACCTCGATAAAGGCGCCTACTTCGCCCTTCCGTACCATCCGTTTCGTCGTGTTGGCGATCGCGACCAGCTTGGCCTTCGGCGTCGCCAGCTGCACCCTATCTCCCGCAAAGTGTCCGAGCTCCTCCGCATCCTGTTCGTGGAGCACAACGATGTGTCGCCCGGTTTCCATGTCGAGCGGCTTCGCCTTCAAAGGTATGGATCTCATGCTATCAGGAAATTTTATTTTACAGCTCATTGGATTTAAACATTCCCCAACTTGGATAAATGATACTTAAATTAACGAGTTAAACGTGCGGCTGCTTTCAAAGTTTTTCCGAACTGGTCAAGTTCCAGCAACATTTTTTGTGGATTCTCCAAATTTTTAGCGATCAAATTAACGAACGCGCTGCCGACTATCGCTCCGTCCGCTCCAGCCTTTATAACCTCTTTAACGTGCTTGGGTTTTGATATCCCGAACCCAACAGCGATCGGCACCCGTGAGATCTTTCGAACATCGGCAATCAGCGGTTTGACTAACCTGGAAAGTCGCTCTCGAGCCCCCGTCACTCCGAGCAAGGAAACAACGTATAGAAAACCACTTGATGCATCGCATATGCGCTTGAGGCGTTTGGGAGTCGTTGTGGGTGCGGCCAAGAGAATCAAATCTGCCCCCCGCTTTTTCGCCACCCTCAGGACTTCGCCGGCCTCTTCCACTGGTAGGTCTGGAATTACGATGCCGTCCATTCCTGCTGCCGTGAAATCTCGCATGAACTTGTCGACGCCGCGTTTGAACACTATGTTAAAGTAAGTCAACACCACCAGTGGGACCTCACTAGTGCGACGGATTTGTCTAATTACCTCCCGCACGGTCTCGGGAGTCGTGCCTGCCTTCAGTGCTCGGTCGGCCGCCCCTTGGATTGTGGGGCCATCTGCGATTGGGTCGGAAAATGGAATTCCAAGCTCAACGATGTCCGCGTGCTTGGTAAGTGTCTGGACTATCCGCGGCGTTAGCTCTGGCTTTGGATCCCCGGCAGTCACGAATGCTATAAGCGCGCCCTCCCCTTTGCCCCTGAGCTCCTCGAACTTCGCG
>JAUWBP010000073.1 GCA_030601665.1 Hadesarchaea archaeon
ACCAACCCAGTCACAAACCTCGTGATCCAGGGTCGCGGGGACAAGCAACCGGTTCGCCGGGGGATAACGCGGGTTAAAGAATTACTGGCGGCGGGAGTTAACGTCACTTTTGGTCAGGACTGCGTGAACGACGCCTTTTACCCGTTCGGCCGCGCGGACATGCTTGAGGTTGCGAACATAACTGCCCACGCTGCGCACCTAAGCACGCTGGATGAGATTAGAACTGTCTTTCGAATGATGACCTACAACGCCGCCCGCACACTAGGGGTACTCCATGATTACGGCGCAGTTGGGAAACGCGCGGACCTCGTGGTGATCGACGCAGTTTCGGTGAAAGATGCGATTCGGATGCAACCAGACCGGAGATGGGTAATCAAGGGCGGCAAGATCATCGCGGAAAGTAGGTCGATTCAAAGGTTGGTTTGACTTCGCGTGGTCACATACACAATGCGTAGTCCCCCTCAAGAAAGTTGATCGTATTGCGCCCATCCATCAACTCATCGGAGGATATGATGTAATGTTTTAAACTCGTACGAAGAAGGCTGATGGTTGGAACATGGCCAAGAAATTTGCTGATCTGCACGTTCATACCCGCGCCTCCGATGGGGGGATGCTTGCGGAGGAGGTCGTCCGGCAAGCGGGAGAAATCGGGCTCGCCGCGATAGGGATAGCCGACCACGACTCCGTCAACGGCATCGAGGCAGCGTTCGAGGCGGGGAAAAAGTGCGAGGTAGAGGTCATCCCAGGCGTAGAACTCAGCGCATACCTCGATAATGATGAGTTACACATTTTGGGTTATTTCATCGATTGGCAAGACGAGAGATTTAGGGCAACGCTCCAGAAGTTCATAGAGGTGCGCCTGGACCGAGCCAAGCAGATGGTCGAGAGGCTCCGCGGGCTCGGCATGGATATATCGTATGAAGACGTGTTGGTCGAGGCTGGCGATGGAGTGGTGGGCAGGCCCCATGTCGCGCGGGCGCTGACCAACCGGGGTTGCGTTGAATCCACCGCCCGTGCGTTCGAGCGATACATAGGTGCAGGAGGCCCAGCTTACGTGGACAAATATCGTCTATCCTCCGCTGAAGCGATCGAGATGATTCAACGAGTCGGCGGGGTTCCGGTGCTCGCCCACCCGCTCTACGTCTTCCGCGAGGAGATGTTGCCGGAACTCCTAAAGCAGGGACTCCAGGGCATCGAGGTCTACCACAGTAAGCACGATATCCTTGCAACACGACGCTTCGAAGACCTAGCGCGCCGGCACAACCTGCTGGTGACGGGCGGCAGTGATAGCCACGGCTTCGATGTGCCCATCGGGACGGTTCGAGTGCCTTATGAGCTCGTGGAGAAATTGAAAGCTGAGCGCAAGCTTTATGAGCGCCCACGCTATTTTAGGTGAAGCAACAGCTGTATCGTAACCAAGGGGTTCTAGCTATGATTACCGCAAAAGCTGCAATATTCGACCTCGACTGCACGTTGGTCGACACCCTCAAGCGATTTTATGATGTCTTCAACGAGATCCTCGAGGAGCATGAAAGCCAACCTCTCGCTTGGGATGAGTTCTCCAAAGGCTACATTGCGGACACGCTTGACGATGTAGTCGCCGTACCCTCGGACGAAGGGCGAGAGCGAAAGCTGCACGAGTTCTGGCTAGAGTTCCTCCGAAGGTACCGAGCGGACGACCCGGGCGGCAAGCTGATCCCGGGTGTGAGGGAAGTTTTCCAAAAGCTCCACGACGCAGGTGTCCCCATCGCGGTCATCACGGGCTGCATCGCCCCAGCAGCCAAGGTAAGGGATGAGCTGGCGAGTTTCGGGCTCGATAAATTTGTGAGCGCGATCGCCACCGGGGACGACGCCATTAGGGACTTGAACGAAAAGCATCACTTCTCCAAGGTTGAGATCCTCAAGCTAGCTGCCGAGAGGCTGGGGGTCGACCCCCGGGAGTGCGTGACGGTGGGGGACTACTGGAATGATGTAACGGGTGGAAAGGCTTTGGGCGCGAAGACGGTAGCAGTGCTGTCGGGCCTGATGCGACGGGAGCTCCTAGAGAAGTTCAAGCCTGACGCGATCGTCGAGAGTGTTCGCGACCTGCCGAAAGTCGTAAAGTTTGAAAGTCAAAGTTAGCTTCTGGTGAAGGATGTGGTCCGAATCGATGGCACCAGCTTCGGGAACATAATCGTGGACGGCAAACACTACCCCCACGATGTTTGGATTTTCACCGATGGCTCAATCAAGCGACGCGACCAGAACCACGAGGTCACGCTGGGTGAGCTCGACCTCCTGTCCGAGGGAAAGCCTGAAATCGTGGTGGTTGGCACGGGACAATCGGACTGCGTTCGAATAGACGAGGATGTTGCGAGGGAAGCTAGCAAGCGAGGAATAAAAATGATCAGCGATGCCACTCCCAACGCTCTCAAGCGATACAACGAGGCGGCAAACGCAGGGCGCAGGGTAGCTGGCACATTTCACGTCACATGCTAGGTGTCCAAATGGTGCGAGCTTTCATCGGAATCGATATCGACGAGGTGGTCAGGCACAAGTTAGTGGCTACCCAAGAGCAACTCCAGGCGACCGGGGCGCAGCTCAAACTCGTCGAACCACCCAACATCCACGTGACGATGAAATTTCTGGGGGAGGTTCCTGAAGATAAGATTGGTGCGATCGCTGAGGCGTTGAAAAGAGCCGCTGCGGGAACAGGGCAATTCGACATCAGGGTTAAGGGCATAGGTGTCTTCCCGAACCTGCGCTACATCCGAGTCGTGTGGGCAGGCGTGGCCGAGGGGCGTGACGAGATAATCGGTCTCTATCAGAAAATCGATCGGGAGGTACAGCCACTCGGTTTTCGCCCGGAGCGGGATTTTGTGCCCCACATGACCGTCGCGCGAGTCAAGACGCCAAAACAAAAGGAGCGGCTGGCAGCTTTTGTTAAAGAAATGAACGACGCTGAGTTTGGAGTGACACGCGCCCAAGCAGTCGAACTGAAGCAAAGCACACTGACTCCGAAAGGGCCAATTTACAGCACCCTAGCGCGGATCGAGCTAAGCATATAACTCGTACTTATCGACGTCGGTTAACGATACCAAGGCAGGCAGTGTGTTAAATATTCGGAGATAAACTTGCGAACCTTTCCATCCTCGCAGAGCCGGACGATATTCTTCCCTTCGTAAATCTGATACCCTCTCGCGATGGCTTCACCCACGTGCTTGCCTAAGGTCGTGCGCGCCCCCAACGCCTGCTCGAGTACTTTCTTCGCCTGCGTCTGCTCGCGCTCGATCTCAAAGACCAGCCTTCCTGTAGTATCGACGAATGGGCCGGCGAATTTTCGCTTCGATTTTAGGTGAGTGTGGATGAAATCCCCCACCTCAATCGAAATTGGAGGTCCGAAGCGGGTGCGAACTCGGGGCAGCTTCTCCACCGCCAACTCGAGTAGGATGATGGCCTGAGAATTTGACCACACGTCGCTCCGCATCACCTCAAATCCAGCCCGCGCCAGCCGCGTCACAAGGGCTCGCTCGGCCTTCCTGAGCTGGGGGTAAAGCACATCGGGAACAACATCGGGTGGGGAGAAGGTAACGCAAAAGAGTGTTGTTTCCCTCCGCTCCAACGTCGCCTGAATCTCTCGCACGCTCAGCCTTTGCACGGACCTCGGGAAGAAAAACAGTTTTCCCGGCTCCTGCGCGAAATCTTGACATGCCCGGACGAAGGTGGCAAAGCTCTGTATCGACACCGCGGCACCCACATTCCGGCTGGCGTCGACGGGATCGATCACAATTAGTGGCTGTCCCTCGAAGAGCGCTCGGGGCTCGGCCTCGTCCGCGTAGCTTCGTTCGGGGTCGATGACGACACTCGGCCTCCACAGACTTGCCGCCTTGACGAGTTTTTCAAATGAACCGTAGTGCAATACTAACAGCTCACAGAGGTAGCCCGAGAATCCCTGTACCCTGAGCTCGGCCCCGTAAATCCCGGTACCCAACATGAACTGCTTGAGCAGAAGGACCTCATCCGTGAGCCCGGGCGTCAGCTGCTTCTTCACGTAGCGCTGGTGGTGGGGGGAGCGGTCGACTGCGCTGCGGATCTCATTCAGCTTGGTGATATCGTAACAAGGGACGAGATCGACATCGAAGCCCTTGAATCGCATCGTCACGTAGGGGTGCTCGGCGAAGCTCTCCTTCCCGCGCTTACCGGCCACCT
Organism: Hadesarchaea archaeon; assembly: GCA_030601665.1. GTDB lineage: Archaea > Hadarchaeota > Hadarchaeia > Hadarchaeales > Hadarchaeaceae > DG-33. Next base: position 4,189 of record JAUWBP010000073.1, read on the forward strand.
CCCGCGCTACTGCTAGCCCTTGGCGCTCTAGCTCCTCGCGAGAAAGGCCTTCGGGGAGGAGGATGAAAATATCGATGTCGCGCTCGGAACGGAGCCAAGTATTGCGGGCAGCGGAACCCACGAGCATCGCTTTCGCTTCGACGCCTAGCTTGGAGCAGGCTGCGTTCGTCCGATTGATGAGCTCGGTCGCCACCCGCCCGAGGCGCTCCCTGTCG
>JAUWBP010000097.1 GCA_030601665.1 Hadesarchaea archaeon
CTTGGGCTCGACGGCGACGGTGACGACGGGCTCGCTTATGTAGCGGAGTTCCTCGAAGCCCTTTCCTTCCACCCCCGATTCGACGAGGGTCTCACCGACGTGAGCTTCCTTCATGCCTATGATTGCTGCGATGTTCCCAGCCGGCACTCGGTCGACCATCACGCGGTCAGGTCCCATATAGACGCCCACCTGCTGAATGCGTGCATCCCGTTCCGCGCTCACCAGCCTCACGGCCTTTCCCTTTTCGAGCGTTCCCGAGAAGACCCGACCCGTCGAGATGACCCCGGCCTGCTCGTCCACGATGATGTCGGTGATCACCATGCACACCTTGCCCTCCTGGTTGCACGTGATCATGTCCTTGCCGAGCTCGCTTTCCACGTCGCCCTTCCATATCCTCGGGATCCTTTTCGCCTGTGCGTCCTTTGGGTTTGGAAGGTGCCGGATGGCCATGTCAAGGACAACCTCAAAGAGGTGGCTCTTCTTCGCCAGCTCCGATTGGGTTTCTGTTTGGTAGGCGGTGATGATGTCCTTGAAGCTGATGTTCTTGGCCTTCATTTGGGGCATCGAGAGGGCCCACTTCTCCTTCGCAGACCCAAATGCAACGGAGCCCTTCTCAACGCTCACCTGCCATTTATCGGCGAGATCGGGCGGGGCATACCTCCGGATCAGCTGGTTGAATTTGGTTATGAGTTTCATAAAACGCGCTTGCATGCTCTCGGGAGTTAGCTTGAGCTCAGCGATGAGGCGGTCGACCTTGTTGATAAAGAGCAGGGGACGCGCCCGCTCGTGCAACGCTTGGCGGAGCACGGTTTCGGTCTGGGGCATCACCCCCTCGACTGCGTCTATCACCACCACTACCCCATCGATCGCCCGCAGGGCTCGCGTCACGTCTCCACTGAAGTCGACGTGGCCCGGGGTGTCGAGCAGGTTGATGAGGTACTCCTGCCCGCCGAAGGTGTGTGAGAGGCTAACCGCGGCAGTCTGGATGGTTATTCCGCGCTGCTGCTCGATCTCGAGGAAATCCGTGAAGAGCTGTTCGCCGGCGAGCTCGAAGCTTATGATGCCCGAGGCTGCCACGAGCGAGTCCGTCAACGTGGTTTTGCCGTGGTCGACGTGAGCGACGATGCCTATGTTCCGAATCCGCTGCGGTTCCCACATGATTTGCTGGATATCGCCTATGTGTTTGTAGCGCCGCATATCCACCACTTGTTAAAAAATATCAATCTCATCGCTTAAAAGTCGAGTTAACGGAATGGTAGGAGATCCGACTCGATTTCGCCCTTCCTCTTCTCGGGTGCCGCCGGGAATTGCTGGGGCAGCTCCTCGGCGCTCTGCCCTATCCCTATCGTGTTCCCTATGCCCGCGACGATTACTACATCGCCCGGCTTCGTCCGCTCCTGCACCGCCTGCTTCACCCGCTCCTCAGCTACCTCGGCCGCGCGGGCGAGGCGCTTGCTGAGGGGCCTTATGGCTTCCTTGAACGACTCCTTGATCACGATGGCGTCCAGCGGCACCTTGCGCTTCACCGAAATCTCCTCGATCTTGTACTTCTCCGTGGGGGGCCCGCCTATCGCAGCCCCGACGCCCTCGATTACCTGCCCACTCGTGTCTCCCTCGAGCTTCAGGGCGGCATCTATCATGATGATTCGGTTTATCTTGCTTCGCCCGACCAAGCGTTTGATCAGCTCGCCGGGTTTGCCGACCCTCCCCCCGGGCCCTTTCGCCTTGACGATAAGGAGCTTCCGCCCGTCGAACTTCGTCTCAGCGTAGATGGTACCTTCGATGGGTTCCTCCCAGCGTGCATCCCCGATGAGCCGGGTTGCCGTCATCGCCCCGACCCCGTCACCTATGGGTTTTCCGGCAACGAACGCCTTCGTCGCATCCACGAACGCTTTCGCATATTCCTTCAGGAAGGGTAGCTGCATCTGGAGGAGCATGACGAGTTGGTAGCTCCTCGTCTTCTCGGCCAGCAACGTGAAGTGGCGCACTAGGCGATAGAGGGTATAGCTCGCCATTGCCCCCTCGATGGTCATCTCCAAGTTGGCGGCGGCTTCTGGCTCGGCGTTTGGAGCCAAGCGCGCGACGACGCCCTCGAACCGCTTCTTTCGCACATCTAACACATGCTCCATCCTGCGAAGCACCCCCACCGGATCCTCGCTAACCGGCGCTATGGCGAAAAATTCGAGAAAATTGTCGAACTCCCGCGCGACATCACGCTTGGGTTTGCCGTGCTTCGTTATCGCTCGGAGCGCGGCCCTTCTGCTCTCCTTCGCCAAGCCCTCGAGCTCGCGGACCGACTTGCGCAGCTGCCCAAGCCCCATGCGTGCTTGGAGCCCTATCATGCGAGGGGTGAGGAAGATGGAGATGACGAAGAAAATGAGCATGATGAATACCCATGTCACTATATCTATGTTGAAAGGCATATCGTTCCCAAATCTTGATTGTTTCTTGCTTTCATATAGGTTGTCCTCGAAAATTTAAAGCCATTCGGTGGGGGAGTTTTAGCTGCGGGGGTAGCCAAGTCAGGTCAAAGGTGCCAGATTCAGGGTCTGGTCCCGTAGGGGTTCAGGGGTTCGAATCCCCTCCCCCGCACTTCAAATGTTCATCAATCGCCATTTCGCAGAAACGGGACAAAGGTATTTTTTTCACGCGCTGTTGCCACAAATCGGGCGGGAAGGGTCAAATTTATGCGCTTGCGGTAGCGGCGTGTACATACATTTGTCCGCACAGTTTGGTCATCAACTTCAATTTTCTAAAGAATTCTCGGAATTTTTTCAGTATTTTATATCCTCTTTCTGCACTATTTTCAAGTCTCTTGCAGCTTCAAGATCCCCACTTGCTATCTCAAAAAGCGCGAGTTCAATTTTCATATTTTTGGTGATTTGATTTGCTGCATCTTGACTTTAGCTATCCAACACCCCCAGATTAGCCTTTTCACAGATTTCCCTAGTCTTTCGAACGAGTAGTCCGTGTAGTGCCGCGCTACGACGCTCGCTGGAACGCGGTCGCAGATGGCGTTGACGTAGCGATCCGGGATTTGCCAGTACAGTATTAATTC
>JAUWBP010000024.1 GCA_030601665.1 Hadesarchaea archaeon
AGGCCCACTTTGCATTTTAATTCAATCATGGTGGTCGGTGTCAACACCAGGCCTATCGTCAAATCGGCGAAGGCCCTCGGCTTGAAAACTATCGCTGTGGATTGTTTTGGCGACGTCGATTTGCTGGAATGTGCAGATGCCGTATTTTCTATGAGATCCGCCAAGTTAAAGGTTCAGCCTAAAAGCTCGAAAGGACCTAGTCTCTTTCAGCTCTCGCTCCAGGCTCTTGAAGCCCATAATGTCGATGCGATCCTTTTAACATCGGGTATGGAGCACAACTCCGCTTTTATTGGGGAGCTCGGAAAGAGGGCGAAAATATTTGGAAATGACACGACCCGCTTGGAGACATGCGAAAATAAAGAGAAACTTTTTCGCATAGCGGATAAACTGGGCATCCCCTACCCGCTCACACGTAGGGTTCGAAAACAAGATGAGGCATTAGAAGCCGCACGGGATATCGGGTACCCAGTTGTTTTGAAGCCGGCCTTCGGAGGAGGTGGCATTGGGATAAAGCTTGCTAGGTCACCGGATGAGTTAGAGCGATCCTTTAGAAGTGTGTTGTTAGTGGGTGATAATGAGAGTTTGTACGTGCAACAGTACATTCGAGGCATCGATGCCAGCACATCTATCTTGTCGAACGGTGATGAAGCCAAGTGTCTAACGGTTAACGAGCAAGTCATAGGCGACAAACGGTTGGGTGTGCCCGGACCATTTGGTTACTGTGGTAACGTGATACCTCTAAACAAACCCGAGTTTGAAGGTGAAATCGCCGAGTATTCAAGGGTGATTTGTGAGGAAATCGGATTGGTAGGCTCGAATGGGGTCGATTTCGTTCTTTCTGACCGGCCATACCTGATGGAGATAAATCCCAGATTTCAGAACACGATCGATTGCGTCGCAGGACTTCTCGGGATAAATCTCGTTGAGGAACACATTCGATCCTGCAAGGGCGAACTCGGAAAGTATCGACAGCCCGATGGTTACTCGGTTAAGCTGATCTTGTACGCTAAGGGAGATTTCGAGCTTCCTGATCTCACTAAGGTTCAGGACATCGTTGACATACCCCGGCCTGGATTGATCGTTATAAAAGGAAAGCCGATTTGCTGCGTCTTAAAGTTCGGTAAAAGCAGGCATGGAGTAATCGCAGAGGCGTACGATAGTGCAAGTAAGGTGTACGGGAAATTGCTGTATTCGTAGAAAAAGGCAGTTCCTTTTTTTAACTAATGTCAGCGCTTGGAACTTTTTTCCATCTCACTTAGTCGACCAAGATCATTCTTTGTGATTATGCCTTTATGAAGTGCTGTTGAAACGAGGATGCCTGCAGCGCCTTGGGCGCATAATAAGTGGACATCTTCGATATCCCTCACCCCGCCCCCAACGAGTATTGGCATGCTCTTGCATTGCAACGCCAATTTCAGCGACTCCAAATCTGGCCCCCTCTCGGTACCCACCCGGTCTAGGGATAGAATGATTATCTCCGAAGCTCCCTTATCCTTAAATTTTCGAATGAGTTCTGCCAGCGGCACTTGCATCGAGTCCGACTCAGCAATCACCTGCCCGGATTTAATGTCAATACTGGCCATTACCTGTGCTTTGTAGTCATTGATCACTTTGGGGATTTCCTCAAACGATTCAAGGGTCTCAGTAGCAAGCACAATTTTTTCTACACCTTTATCTACATACTCACTCACTTCGTCTGCAAACCGGAAACCGGCATCAACCATGACCTTCATTCCAGTCTCGGCCACGATTTGTCCTATTAAATCGTGATTATGACCAATCTGACAGATGGCATCTAGGTCTGCAATATATAGCTCTTCTAAGCCTAGGCCTTGAAGTGCCTTTGCTATTGATAAGGTGCTAGGATGCCTCACAAGGACGCTTTTTTTCACTGGGGTATACCTTTCTCGTTTCCCTGCGACTGCATGAACGGCTTTGCCATGCATTAAGTCTATAACTGGGATGATCCTCACGGCGAGACCCCAAGCGATATCTTTGTGCAGATTGTCTCTTTTCCGTCCAGTATCATTTTGATTCGATCTGGATGCTTACCGTTCACAATCCAACATGTTATTCCCGCGCGCTCCAAGGTTTCCGGGAATTTTGTATCTACAAGGTGCTGGTCCATTTTCCTAAGCATTTGGGTGGAAACGGACTTCTTGAGTTGCGCATGCGCGAGAATTCCATCCACCATTTTAACCAAAAGGAGCCTCTTGCAACCGATCTTGGAGGTAACCAGCGCCGCAATTGAATCAGAGGTTACCCCCCATGTGGGCTCTAGCTCTGGAGAGTGCCCCATGGTCTTGAACGGAAGAAATATCGAACACTCCCGTGTTTTGCCCGTGGGGATGTCTGTCAGGACCGATCCCCCGATTAGATCATGAAGCATCAGCCCATAGATATCCATGGTCAAAATTGCCATTCGATGGGCAGCTCGATCGGAGAAGCCATGCTTTGTTTGTACTCTGCACACCAGATCCGCGAAGCTGCCGCCACCAGGGATAATGAGCAGGCGGTAGCGTTCAGAAACTTCCTTCAAGGTTTTGCAGAGGTTCCTTAAGGCCGCGGGGTCAGCCTGTAGGCTTCCACCTACCTTAATCACGGCATCCATGCTCAAATGCCCCCGTAGCCAATAGGCCAGCACTGAAAGCCGGTGTCATTAACGCGGCTTCCTCACCATATATGGTTGCCAAGTCGATGATTTCATTAAACCCAGCGGCGCGTGCGGCTTTCTCAGCGAGGATCATCCTGCCGAGACCTGCCATGACAATTTTTGTGCTCCTCGGAATCCTGTACAATCTAATGACTTTTTTTAGCGCTCCAGCTACGTGATTCGTTTGTTTATCATGAAAAATCTTTGAGGCCTCGAGGATTTGCTCCTCCCCGATTTCCTCTACATCGCTGCAGAAAACTCTCGCAATGCGTTGCATGCAGCCCTTCCTATCTTTTTCCCCACCATCAGGGGTTTCGCACGTGTAATCTCCCTCCTTAATCATCCCGAGCACCCTGTAGATATCTGCAGCAATAGCAAAATTCTCAGCCGCGACTCCAATTTTTCCCCCGCTGAGTGAGACTTCTGAGCAAATACAGGGCAAGGGGGTACGGAGCACCCCCATATAAACGAGTTCACTCGCCATTAATCTTTGAAGATCCGTGTGTCCGATGGGGACTGGCTTACCTCTTCTTACGGGGATTATATCTGTGGTTGTACTTCCAACGTCTATGAAAAGACAGTTGGGATACTTTTTCCCCACCACCAATGTGCTCGCGACCCAGTTGGCAGCCGCAAGTTTTTGGAGGGAAGTGAGGGATTGATCGCGCGTGAGCAAAGTACCATCCAATGACATGAAAAGACAAATTTCATCTCCGAATGCATTGCATACGGCTTCAACTATCTCAACCACTCCTTCACGCCTGCTGCTAAAAACATCGCAAAGCTCGCCTGTTAGCGTAGCTCCGACAACGTTTGGGCGAGCAGACTTGGCAAGGACGTTGAGGAAATAATCAAGCGCTTTTTTATCCTTCCAAAGCGGGAGATACTTGAGCCAATGTTTTTGTATCTCTCCATCCTTGAGGAGAACCGCCTTAGTGTTTGCCCCTCCCACATCAAGACCAAGTGATTGCATCTCTATCAACTTCCAGAAGGGCGGTAACTTCGTTTAAAGTGTTGTTGAGTTTGCGTTCCACGCTTTTAGGGGTACTCCCGGACTCTGCAACGGCGAATGGGGATCCCCTCTGAGGATTTCCGTCGGGCGCGAAGGGTGGGGCCACGATCCCCGAAATTTCTCGGAGCGTGTCAAGTTTTTCGGTGTTTACCCTTATGCAGCCTCTGATTTTTGGGATCCTCACTAAGGAGCACCCCTTGAGTTGAAGTTTGGGCATGGACGCGCCATCAACGAGCACGTCCACCGCAACCTTCGCGAGATTTGCTTGAAGCACCTGCGCTAATGCGACGAAGGAAGTGGTAACTCGAGGGTTTAACTCTATGAAGTAAGAGGCCTCGCCAACGACTAGGTCAACTCCGCAATAACCATGCAGTCCCAGACCTTCAGCGGCCCTAAGGGCAATTCCGGCGCACTCCTTTTCCAGTGGGTGTTTAAACGGGATTGCGCTACCGGCGTATTCGAATTGCCCCCGCTTAATCACTATCTCTTGTTTGTTTACAGATAGCACGACTCCCTTCCCTTCTTTCATCAGTAGACAACAGCTGGCATGCTCCCCCTCAACGAACTCCTGAAAAATTACTTCCCCGGCATTGTACGGACCCGCGGCAAACTTGATGCCTTCACAGCCAACTCCATCCGCCGGTTTGATCAAGATCGGCTGTTCGGTATCGCGCGGTGTTCTCCATGTCTTCGGTTGCGGGACCGTCCCTCGGAGCGCGCGATGTGTAAGCCATTTATCCGCACAAGTCTGTATAACTTCCCCATTGGGCCCCAGTACGGTTACTCCCCCTCTCCTCAGTTTTGCAGTGATTTGCTCGAGTTCACCCCCTTTCTCTGGTGCTATAATCAGTGCAGCGTCAGGCCTGCATCTCAAAGCCTCGCTTAGCCCATCTCGATTTATATGCACATCTGCGTCCAACCAATCCGCTAATCCTTCTAATCTTTTGGTAAGAATTGTAATGACGTCAAAGCCTGCCTTACTGAACTCGTTTACCATGGTCCTCAGCATGGCGAACCCTTCAGGAAGCAATCGATCATCAATCTCGGGATGGAAGCCTCCGGACATGCTTTCAAGGATCAAGATGCGCAAAGCTAAGCCCCCAAGAGCTTTTTCAGCCGCTGAACACGCCTTTCAGATATCTTGCCTTTTTTTCTGTCTCCTCTTTCACAGGCAGCTCCTCTAACTCCAATCACCTCTGGATTCAGCAGTCTCAGCGTTCGCACTTCCCTATACCCCAAAGAGCCAGAAAAAGCGGCCTGAAGGCCATGGGAACGTGCTTTATTGATGAAAGCTTTCAAATCACCTTCTCGAATGAAATCCGTGAGCGGTTGACCATCCTTTATCGCCGTGTCAACCATTGCGATGTCCGCTCCACATTTGCTTGCTATCCTAGGTATCAGGAGGGGGTCAATCGTCCCAGCTCTTTGATAGTCACCATAAGCGCATACAGCAACCTTTGCTGAACCATCGGTGCCTTTAACTGCCCTTACAACTTGCCTTGCAAGGTAAACGGCGCTTTTTACATCCTTCGGGCCTTTTAATCCGACTTTTATTATGCTCGCTCCTGCCCTAAGGGCACCGAACGCCGCCAAGGCAGCACTCCCAGGCAAATTCGGGAAATCTCCGATTGCCGCGCTGATCGGGATGCTTGCGGGTACGGCTCGTCTAACTTCGGCTATAATCCATGGAAAGTTGGCGCCAAGTGATCCCTCCTCCGGATTCTTGATGTCAAGGATGTCTGCTCCCCCCCTGACGGCAGCTAGAGCTTCGTTGATATCCCTTGGGCTGACGAGAAGTAGGGTCAAGTCAGTTCCTCCAAGCATTCGTTCAGGTCGACTAGAAACGAGTTTATGTGTTCGGGATCATGATGGGGCATCACCACGAGTCGGATGCTCGGTGGCTGGCTGCTCATGGATACTAGCCAGCCTTTTGCTTGGAGTTTTTCACAAACATCGCGTAAATTGAGAACATCCGATTTAGCGGCAACGATGTTGAGTTCGGGTTCTACCACTAGATCTAAACCGTCTATTCTTTGAATGCCATCTGCTAGCTTTCGGGTGAGGTCCATGCACCGCTTAATTATCTTTTGATAACCTTCGTACCCTAATGAGTTGAGGAGGGCCCATACCGCAGCTGCAGATGCACCCGATCTTGTACCTAAGAGGGTTGGGCTTGATTTATTCAGGTAGGGCGCATCGCTTTTAATGGCTTCAAGCCAACTCTTTTCACGGAAGAGAATAGAGCCAGCAGGTATTGGGGCAAGACCCATCTTGTGGGGATCAGCTGTGATGGATGAGACAGAATCCACGCTGAAGTCCCAAGGAGGGGCACCTTGGATGAATGGAAGGACGAACCCTCCGAACGATGCGTCTACATGGAAGAAACAGCCGAAGTCCCTGGCAATCTCAGCGATCTCCTTGATGGGGTCCACTAAGCCAAGCGTTGTGGTACCTGCCGTAGCAACAATAGCTAGGGTTTTTTTGTTAACATTTTCCATTATACTGTCGACACTGGCGCGATAGGTCTCATCGAGTGCCGCGTAGGTAAGCTCGAGCTGCTGAAGATCGCAGGCCTTGATTACCGAGTAATGTGCGGAAGAAGGCGCAACCACATTTTTCCGTTTCAGTAGCTTCCTTGCGACCCAGAGGGCAACTATGTTTCCTTCGGTTCCTCCGGATGTTATGTAGCCGGCTGCCTCGGGGTTTGAAACCAGCTTGCCGATTTCCCGTATCGCTTCTTCTTCTAGCGACTTCGCGCTTGGGAAGATTTTGGGATCTAACAAGTTCGTCTCGAGAAACATTAGATATGCATCGACAGCTACCCTTAGTGGCGTCGAGCACATGGAGCAAAAGATTCTACCCGAATCATACCTTTGGTCCAGAGCTCGACGATCGTTAAGAGATCTCCACAAATCTTCATGCCGTTCATCCACCAAAATCACCAAGTCATAGGTTTAACCTGAATTTATAAATATGAAAGGCACGTTTAGATTGGAGGTTTTGATTTCATGGTCGAAAAGGTGAGGATAGGGTTAGTCAAGCTGGGGAACATCGGTACTTCCGCCATGTTGGACCTGATGCTTGATGAGCGGGCAGAAAGGGAGGACATTGACTTTAGGGTTGTGGCGTCCGGACCAAAAATAACCGAGGAGGACTGTGAAGGGGTTTCTGAAAAAATCCTTGAATTCAATCCCGAACTGATCATAGCGATAAGTCCGAATCCCGCTCTTCCGGGACCTTCGAAGGCCAGAGAAATCCTCAAGAAATCCGGCAAACCCTGCGTGATCATCGGCGATGCCCCAGGGGCCAAGATCGCTGGGGAACTTGAGAAGGCGGGCTTTGGCTACATATTCGTCGAGGCAGATTCTATGCTAGGCGCACGAAGGGAATTTCTCGATCCCATCGAGATGTCGCTCTTTAATGCAGATGTAATCAAGGTTCTTTCGGTAACGGGCGCTTTCCGGGTTATTTTTGAGGAGACTGATAAAGCAATCGAGGGCATAAAGTCCGGCAAGTCATATCTGCCGAGAGTAATCGTCAATCGAGATAAAGCCGTGGGGGCGGCAAAATTTGGAAATCCCTATGCGCGTGCAAAGGCGATGGCGGCCTTTGAAATAGCTAAGAAAGTTTCAGGTGTAAGCGCCGAAGGCTGTTTTAAAGTCAAGGAAAGGGAAAAATACATACCTATCGTGGCCGCTGCCCATGAGATGATGAGCGCAGCTGCAAAGTTATGTGATGAAGCACGCGAAATAGAAAAAAGTGAAGACTCAGTGTTGAGGAGGCCTCACGGCAGAATGGGCGAGCGCCTCTCGAAAAAGAAGCTCATGGAAATTGAAAAGTAGAAGTTTTCAAAGTTGACTATTGTCCTACTAAATGGTCGATTATTTTTTCAGCGATATTTACCGGAGTCACCGATTGTAACCCCTTCCAACCTGGGATGGCATTTATCTCGGCAACGTAAAATTTATCCAAATTTTTGATTATATCCACACCCGCATACTCGCACTTCAAAATCTCAGCCGATTTTAAAGCAACTTCTTTTAATTCGTCGTCGAGCTCGTACGGCTCAACCTTAGCCCCAGCTGAAACGTTCGTTTTCCAACCTTCCCCTATCCTCATGGCCGCTAGAACCTCGTTGCCGATCACCAAGGCTCTTATATCCCGATTATTGTGGGGAATGAATTTCTGGATAAAATAGACATATCTTCCGAATTCCAGAGCCGAGAAAGTCCTATAAGCCAAGTCCCGATCGGTTATTCGAAGCATTCCAGCACCGAGGGAGCCGAAGAGGGGCTTGACGATAACGTCCCCGAATTCTTCAAATGCCTTCATCGCCTCACTACGTTTCTCGGTGACGACGGTTGGTAAGGTTGGGATTCCCGCATCTTCAAGCAAGGAACTGGTGTAAAATTTGTCAGCACACCTCTCGATGGCGATCGGGGGATTCACTACCCTAATACCCAAATTTTCAAGCCTGTGTAAAGCATCCATCCTGAAGATTAACTGCTCCGCCGACCCCTTCGGCACCCACCTAACGATCAAAGCATCAAACTCTTCGAGGTCGTACCCCCTGCAGGAAACCCTGGGCTTGCTATCTAACCTAGCCACGAGTTCTGAAAGAGGAAAGGTTACGCAGCCAATTCCCTTTTTCTTAACCTCCCCTTCCAACTGCTGAACGTTCCAATCGCTTTTGCCAGACGTGAAGATCCCGATATTTTTCAAACAAGTGCACCCAGGGATTTTCTCAGTATTTCTTCGTTTGTTCCCCCAGAGTGAAAGACGCTCCCAGTCCTAGTGTTGCTCACGGTAATCTCGGCTGGGGAGAAGAGCTTGGGGTCGATTTTGAAGAAATCCCTATCATATTTCTCGAAGAGTTCTAGAAACGGCAGCCCATAATCCTTGGAAGCGCTGGATGGGACCTCATCTATTATCTTCTCAACCTCGGAGTCATCAGCATCCACGAAGTACATCGTTCTCCCACCATAGAGCACGCAGTCGTTGGTTTTTCCCATAGCTTCGAGATCGTTTTTGGCCACCGGCGCTATGGGGGCGCTCCCGCTCCCGCAGATTATCTTGCCCATGTCGAACCCGAGCTCATGCAACTTATGCACGCCGGTTTCCACGATCCTCGCTGATATTTGGATACTTCCAACAACGCTTGCGGTCGGAGCAGCTAGGATGTAAAGATTATTGGGCTTCACCCCGCATTTTTGGGCGATGAAGTCTGCTACCGTTTCGTCGGGTATTTTTCTTGTCTCGAGTGTGATGACCGCTTTCTCACACTTATCTTCATATTTCAGTTCTCGAAACAGCTTTTCCTCAACTCTCGCCAGCGCTCTCGCAGGACCCGAGCCCATCGCGAAGTAATCTTCAACTTTTATCGCCCACCCGGCGAACTGAGAAGCCATGCACGATATCGCTGGATGATCCACATTCACGTGGACATGGGGCCTTTCGCCCATACAAAGGTTAACACTACCAAGGCCCCCTAGACACACCTCGGAGAAGTACTTTCCAGCTTTTAGGCTCCCCCGCGCCTTGATTCCAGCGTCAATCACTACGGCTCCATTTTTTAGTTTGAGGACTTCAACCCCTAGTTCTTCCCGACCTTGAATCATCTCATCTATTATTTTTGAAGCCCTTTCGTTCACGCTTATCATGTCTTACCTCCTTTCCAGACCAGTATCTCCCCCTTTCCTAAAGCGGCAACATCTCCGCTATACCTATCGTAGAGGCCCTCGATGTGTTCTTTTTTGATGGGTAAATCATATTTTTTCAGTCCCAGTAGAAAGGCTCTGATGAAAGTCGGGTTGTAGGTGCAGCTATGTTTGAAGGTCGGCAGTAGCTTCGGGCGATTAAAGGCTATGATAGTTCCCCTATCCATCCCGGCGCCCGCTTTCTCTCCGATATTGCCGAAACAAACGATCGATCCACCCGTCATGAGTGCACCAGTTAAGGTCCCTAGCTTGCCCAGGATGGCGATTGTGCCCCGCCTCATCAATTCTCCGACTTCGCTTCCCGCATTGCCTTCAATTACAATCGTTCCACCCTTCATCCCGACTTTAGAGCCTCGGTAGCCAGAACCAACGAGGTTTCGGGCGTTACCCTTGACCCTTATCAGCCCCCCTTTCATCTCGGCCCCAAGCCAATCCCCGACATTTCCGTGAACAGTTATTCCCCCTCCTTCCATCTCCCGGCCAAGGTGCATTCCAGCACTTCCCTCGATTACTACCTTGCCTTTACTCATCTTTGCTCCAATATGTTTGACTTCGCTGACATCGCCAGTGATAATTATCTCCTCCGTACCCTCCGAGACCTGTTCGATATTGAAGACATCTGCCAATTTCTTCTTCTTATTTCCCCACCACAGCTCGAGACTTTTCAACTCTTCTACAGACTTGCTCGAAAATACATCAGGCGAGATGCATTCGGCCTCAACCGGCACCTTGAATTCGACTTTGGGTTTGAGGTTAATCATCGGCCACCCTCGAAGAGCTTGTGAAGGTAGAACAAGTGTTTACCCAGCTTGCCCCCATAGTTTCCGGCCGAAATGAGCTTTATCCCGTCCACGCTACAGGCTTCTTTGATTCCCACCTTCGTGGCTTTTCCCACGCTTTCTTCATCCAACCCGTTTATCACTATTTCTAGGACAGAGTTGACTCCCTTTGGTATTTTGCTCTTCACCACAGGTCTCAGGGTCGGACAATAGGAAATATTCGTCGAGGCCCTCATGAACTTGTACTTCGACCCGACTTGGCTGCCGCTCCTCACCACACCACCAGGGAATGGAGTTATCACGTTCCTAACTCCTTTTGTAGCTTTGACTGCTTTCTCCGCAGCCTCAAGCACGCAGTCGGCGTCTCTCCCCAGAATCAGGAAGTTCCCCCCTCCTACGGCTTTTCGGATCTTGAACTTCTCCTCGACCAAGAATTCACCTTCCATGACGGGAATCCTCCAAAACCTCCTGCCGTCGATTCGCTTGGCAATCTGATAGCCGTCTCCGAAAAATCTCAACTTCCCGCCGATGTTTATTTCCTTCTCACCCTCCTCCAAGTTGTTGAAGCAAGCCGTTGTAGGACAAGTCATTATGCATTGACCAACCCTTCGCATGAGCTGGTCCTCGAGAGTCTTTTCGGACATGGCTAAAATTAGGATGTTCACTCCGGGTCTTCCATCTGGGGTTTCTTTGGCCCTCACAAGATTCTCTATCCCTACTTCAGCTCCGCACGCTATGACGGAAGTGGCAAATCCTGTGGTGGTGTTCGCAGCGTGCAAAACCCACTTTTTGTTTTTCGCCGTTATCAGCAAGCGCCCAGCGACCATGTCGAAGGCTTCAGCAAATGTATCTTCGATTTCCACTCCGTTTATCCGCACGATA
>JAUWBP010000031.1 GCA_030601665.1 Hadesarchaea archaeon
CTGCAACGGAGGATAAAAATGAAGGAGGAGACGCTGCAAGAGCTACGCGGCAAACGTCGGGGAATTTTGGAGGAAGCTGGGAGCTATGACCAAAAAATCGAGCATCTGGAGAAACTCATAGAGGATAAGCAGATTACAGACGCATTCGCGGAAGCGGGAAAAATACGCGAACGCCTCAAACTTCTTAACGAAATGCTCAACTCGACAGCAGGGGAGCGCGCGGGAATAGAGGGTGAAATTGCCGACCTCAGTGCACGCATCAAAAAAATTACCTCCCGTGAGGAGCGAGATATCTCACCCAAAAAAATAGCCTCGCTTTCTTCAAAGTTCGAAAATCTTTGCGTGAGGTTTAATACGCTGACTCAAACCCTCGATTTAAGCAAATCGCGCGCTGAAACCGAAAAAGCGCTTCAGGAGCTCCGCGAGGTTCTTGATGACCTACGTTCCGTCCTGGGTGACTTTTCCAGATATTTCGGGCAAATCTCAGAGCTTCTCGAGGGCGCAACATCGCTCGGGAAGTCAAACGAGTCTGAAACGGGGGCCCAACTTCGGCGCCGCCTAATAAGCTTGGAAGCTGTGCACTCCCAGCTGGACGATAGGCTGAAACAACTACAGGAACAGACCCAAGAAGCCCAGACTGAGCTCGGGAGAGCCACCACGCTGGAAGAGGAGGAACGGTCTTCGATCGGGGCTTTTCGCGGGGAAAGGGAAAAACTTCGAAGCAGGGCCGGAAGCTTCAAGGAGAAAGCAGGTCGTCTAGATAATACGATAGGGCAACTCGGCGATGAATTACAGGCATGTAGGGTCGAGGAGGCCTCACTACGGCCCCAACTCGAAACCATCGAAGAGGAGCTAAAACAAGTCAAGATAGGGGTTGAAATCGTTCATGATGTCGACCGGGCCAAGCTCGAACGAAGAGTTGAAACTCTAGAAGCAGAACTCGAGGCGCTCGGTCCCGTGAACTTCCGGGCTATCCAAGATTTCAGAGATGCTGAACGCCGTTATAACTCCGAAAAATTAAAGCACGACAAGCTGGTCGCGGAGAAGCAGGCCCTCCTTGATTTCATGGGGGAGATAGATGAGAAGAAAAAAGAAGTGTTCATGCAAACTTTCAACGAGCTCTCACAATACTTCAGCAAGATTTTCAGCGAACTATCGCCGGGAGGCGTGGCGAGGCTGGCCCTAGAAAACGAAGAGAAACCATTCGAGGGCGGGCTCGAGATCGAGGCCAAACCAGCTGGCAAGGAGATCACTCGGGTGGGGATCCTCTCGGGCGGGGAAAAAGCACTAACCGCGCTCGCTTTTATCTTCGCCCTCCAGCGCTTTCGACCCACCACCCTCTACGTGCTTGATGAAATCGACGCCCACCTCGACCCCCAAAACCTTCATCGTGTCGCGGAGATGATTCGCCGATCCACGCGTGAGTCGCAAGTCATCCTCGTCACGCTACACGATTCAATGATGTCCGCGGCCGACCGTTTGTTCGGCGTCACAATGGATAAGAGCGGGGTGTCCCGCCTGTTTTCAGTGGAGCTATCGGGGCTTGCAGCGTGAGGTGAAAAGATGGTGACAATCGCCAATCAACCCTTCCAGATCTTGCTCGGACTGGTGCAGGAGCACAAGCTCGACCCGTGGGATGTCGACATTGAGAAGCTCGCTGGTGTTTACTTGCAGCGCGTGCGGAAGATGCAGGAGTTCGACCTTCGCGTCTCGGGACGGACGCTGCTCTCGGCTTCGGTGATCCTGCGGATGAAATCCGATTTCGTGCTCAACGGGCGGGGAGGGTCAGCCGAAGAGGAGGAGCTCGAGGAAGTGTTCGACCTCGACTTGCCGGAGCTCGGGCAAGTGACCATCGTGCAGCGCTCGCCACGCAAGATCTCACTCCTCGATCTCTTGGGCTCGCTGCAGGAGGCACTCAAAGATATCCCAGTGCGGAAACCCCTCAAAAGGAGGAAGCTGGAAAAAATCATGCAGACGCTCAACGAGTACCACATAAACATCGAGCGGTACCTCGAGGAGTTATATCAGCGGATAAAAAGTCTCGTCGCCTCAGGGCAGGAGGTCCCGCTCTCGGCGCTCGTCCTCGAACGGACTCGGCTCGCGGTGGCCAGGACCCTTCTCCTCCTACTGTTCCTCAGCATTCAGGGCAAGGTGGTGCTGCAACAGCCTGAACCATTCGGTGAAATATTCGCCTCCGTGCCGGCAGGGGAGGAGTAGCATGGGAGCTAAGGAGGATTTATCGATTATCGAAGCCGCCCTCTACGTGGCAGACCGCCCGTTGACCCTAGGCGAGCTACGCGAGATTCTGGGAACATCGTCCGAGACCTATGCACGCAAGCTCGTGGAGGAGATCATCGCTGAGTACGGAAAGCGTGGGGGTCCGCTCGTGCTCGCTGAGACCTCGAAGGGAACCTTTTCGCTCCGCCTCCGCGAGGAGTATCTGCCTAAGCTAGAGGGGGTGGTGCCCAAAGCTAGGCTCTCGCGGGGGGCACTGAAGACCCTCGCCATGATCGCCTACAAGCAACCAGTCTATCAAGCGAGGCTCGCTGACCTCCGGGGGAACCGAGTTTACGATCACGTCAAGCAGCTGGGGGCGCTCGGCTTTGTCGAATCCAAGCCCTTTGAGCGTACGAGGGTGCTCCGGACCTCACGGAGGTTCGCTGGCTACTTCGGCTTCGATGACGATATGGACAAGATCCGTGAGCGAATTGAGGAACTCATGCGATGAGGACTTTTTTATACCTGTGCACAGAAAAGTTTCAAGTGGTGCTTAAATGGCCAAGTGGCATGGTAGGTCGCTGAAGAAGCCGAGCGGGGGACGAAAATGGGCCAGTCGGAAGAAGCGTAGGCGGGAGATGGGGAGTGAGCTCGTCGAAACCAAGCTCGGCCCGACAAAACGAATCGAGCGGCGTGCCCTCGGTGGCTGCATAAAAACCAGTTCGCTCGGTGCCGATGTCGCCAACGTCGTGGACCCAAAAACATGCAAAGCAAAAAAATCGAAGATACTCACGGTCGTCGAGAATCCCGCTGACCCACACTTCGTCCGCAGAAATGTCCTGACGAAGGGGGCGATAATCGAAACCGAACTCGGCCGCGCGCGCGTGACCAACCGACCTGGACAGAGCGGCAGCATCGATGCCGTGCTGCTCGAGGCCAAACCCGTTGAAGCCGAGAAACCCGCTGAGAAGCCAGCAGTGCCCAAAGAAAAGTCATAACATTTGTTGTTTCCCTTTACCTACTAATTAAGCCCCAAGTTTTTTAAAACAGCCAACCGAACTTCGTGCGATTAGCATGCCCCAAATCCAAGTAACGTTAACCCCCGCCGAGTCGAAGCGGCTAATCGCGAAAGCTGTGGCCACCATCCCAGAGGTTAGACAGGCGCTTCGAAGAGGAACGATTGTCATTGGGCTGGGCACAACCAACGCCCGCGTCGCCGAGGAGTTGCTCGGGAGGAAAATTGAGCGTGAAAAATTCGTGGCGGGAGTAGTTCTGCCGAAGGGAACCTGTGTCATCCCCCGCGAGCAACGCAGGGGCGAGATCATCGTCCACAGGGGCAAGCCCATCGAAACCAAGCTCGACGATGTACTCCCCCAGCTCACGGCCGACGATGTCTTTATCAAGGGAGCCAACGCGCTCGATGCCAGCGGTACGGCGGGAGTTCTCTTGGCATCGCGCCAAGGAGGCACAGTGGGCAGGGCGCTGGGGTTGGTGGTAGCGAGGGGCGTGAACCTCGTCATCCCCGTTGGGCTCGAGAAGTTCATCCCCGGCTCGATCCAAGGGGTCTCCAAAACTGCTGGAATCTTTCGTGCTAGCTACGCCACCGGCTGCCCCCTAGGCATCATGCCCATTGTGGGAAAAATCATCACCGAGCTCGAGGCCTTCGAGATCCTGACGGGCGGGGAGGCCATCCCCATGGGCAAGGGAGGCATCTCGGGTGCCGAGGGGAGCATTACCTTGCTCGTTCGAGGGACACCTAAACAGCTCGGGAAGGCCCGAAGTCTGATAAATGGTATAAAGGGCGAACCAAGTACGAAAGTGGAAACCGAATGCAAAACCTGCAATCAACAAGATTGTTGGCTCAGAAAGGGCTAGCCCCTTCCCTCCTAAGTGCGAGGTTTGGATCGGCGTTCGGTGGTCGGCCCCGCTAGGCTGCCCGTTATCACCTCGTCGACGCTGTGGACGACGCCGCCCCACTCCTCAATCGCAGAGCGTATTATGCTATAATTTAGCTTACCTTCAACGGTGACCTTGAGGGACTCGGTGTCCTTGTCGATCTCGATGAGCGTCACGTTCACCCCGCCGACGCCCGGTATCGAGCTGAGTTTCGTCGCGAACTCCGGCAGTGTGGGGCTGTGCGGCTTAAGCACATCGAGTACAAGCCTGCGAAGCTTTCGGGCACGGGACCTTCTAATTCTAACCATTCAATCCTCACCTCATAATGAACCTCTGATTGCTTAAGAATTTTCATGCTTGCCGAGAGGCAGCAAACCGTGTCTTTTAAATAATGCGAAAAGCTTATATATTGATATATAGAGCTATTTTTAAATTTTTGGGGGATTAAATGCGTAAGTTAGGTACGGTCATTCACCTCGCCAATCGCAGGCTCGTGCTGCGCACCGAGCATGTGCCAAATCTCGGTGGAGCGGTATACGATGGCGCAGGCGAGCGAATAGGGAGCGTGCTTGACCTGTTCGGGCCCGTCGCGGCGCCCTACGCCGTGATAAAACCCGACCGAGGGCTCACTCAAGCCGGCCTCGGAAAGCTCATCGGTGGGCCCCTATATATGGGGGAGAAATATGGAAAGACCCGAAAAGCATAAAAAGTGCTCGGAGTGCGGAAGCGGAAAGCTCGTGCGTAACTACGAGCGCGCCGAGCTAGTATGCTCTGGGTGCGGCTTCATCATCCACGACAAGATTATGGACATGGGACCAGAG
The DNA here is from genome assembly GCA_030601665.1 of Hadesarchaea archaeon. Classification (GTDB taxonomy): domain Archaea; phylum Hadarchaeota; class Hadarchaeia; order Hadarchaeales; family Hadarchaeaceae; genus DG-33. Next base: position 4,935 of record JAUWBP010000031.1, read on the forward strand.
TGGAGGGCCTTCGACCAAGAGCAGCGGGAGCGCCGAGGGCGGGTTGGAGCACCTATGACCTTCACGATTCACGATAAAGGATTGTCAACGATGATCGACTGGCGAGACCGTGACTCGCACGGGAAGGACCTGACGCCCAAACGTCGCGCTCAGATTTACCGCCTGCGAAAGTGGCAGCGCCGAATCCGGGTCTCCGACGCGACCGAGCGCAACCTAGCCTTCGCGCTCTCGGAAATCGACCGGATGTCCTCACACCTGGGTCTGCCCCGAAACGTGCGTGAGGCTGCGGCGGTCATCTACCGACGGGCTGTTGAAGAGCGATTGATTCGAGGGCGTTCGATCGAGGGCGTTGCCGCAGCGGCCCTCTACGCTGCCTGCCGGGAGTGCAAGGTTCCACGGACGCTCGACGAGATCGCAGATGTCTCGCGGGTGACCAAGAAGGAAATCGGGCGGAGCTACAGGTTCATCGCTCGTGAGCTGCTCATCCACCTGCGCCCGACGAGCCCGACGGACTACATCCCGCGTTTCGGGTCTGAGCTGGGGCTTAGCGGCGAGGTCCAGTCGAAAGCTATCGAGCTGCTCAAGGAGGCGACGAAGAAGGGGCTGACCTCTGGACGGGGGCCGACGGGTGTGGCGGCTGCAGCAATCTACATCGCGAGCGTACTGTACGGCGAGCGGCGGACGCAACGGGATGTGGCAGATGTAGCGCGGGTTACAGAGGTCACCGTGAGAAACAGGTATAAGGAACTTTGCGAGAAGCTAGGGCTAAATGTTGAACTTTAGAGCTTTGTTTTTCCATTATTTTTACTTTTAATGCATTCCCCCCTTTTTTTTGAATACTTTTGGTACCCCTAGCTCTGGGCACCTGCGGAAGGCAAAAGTAGCACTGGCTCAAACGTTTAATCGATGCCGCGCGGAACCTACGTGCTCCTCACCCACGTGCCCTACGATCTCGTGCTTAGCGTGGGCGAGCTCGGCAATCGCTCCTTTAAGGCGGGCTACTACGCCTACGTCGGCTCGGCTCTCGGCGGCCTCGAGAAGCGAGTCGGGCGCCATCTGAAGCAGAAGAAGCTCGCGCACTGGCACATCGATTATTTGCTCGCTCGAGCTCGTGCGGTCGATGTCGTCGTCGCAGAGAGCGAGGAACGAAAGGAGTGCGCGGTCGCAGGGGGGCTCGCGAAAAACCTCTCGAGCGTTCGAGGTTTCGGCTCGAGTGATTGTAAGTGTGATAGTCACCTTTTCTACAGCCCAGACCCCCACGAGCTGCTCCGACAGGTTTTGCTCGGGTTCAAAGCTTGTGGGCTCAAGCCGAAGAAAGGTGTCAGATATGGCCAAGCAACGGCGTGAGCGAAAGCACGAGCATTTTTACCGCATGGCGAAGCGGTCGGGCTATAGGTCGAGGGCATCCTTCAAGGTAAAACAGCTGAATAAACGCTACAATCTGTTGCAACGTGGCGATGTCGTCGTCGACCTAGGGGCTGCCCCCGGGGGGTGGCTTCAGGTTGCGCGCGAGGAGGTTGGCGAAGGGGGGTTCGTGCTGGGCGTCGACCTTCAAGAAATCGCAAAACTCCTCTATGAAAACGTTAAAACCATCGTGGCGGACATCACCGACGCCTCGACACCAGAACTGACCAGAAATAACCTTCCTCGCGCAGCAGATGTGGTACTCTCCGATGCATCGCCAAAGATCTCGGGCATCTGGAGCGTCGACCATGCTCGCTCAGTTGAACTCGCTCGCGCCGCGCTAACGATAGCCGAGCAGGTGCTGGCGCCGGACGGGAGGTTGCTCGTCAAGGTCTTTCAAGGTGAGTTCTTCGAGGGCTTCGTGGGTGAAGTTGGGAAAAAATTTGAATTCGTAAAGATTTCCAAACCGCTCGCCTCACGCAAGGGCAGCGCCGAGGTATACATCATCGCCAAGGGATTCACGCACTTTTGAAAATTTTGACGATTTCATCCATGGGCGCGTTGGTCCGGAAGCCCGTGCCTAAGAAATGGGTGCGCGAAGCAAAGTAACCTCGTCCCCGAAGCTTTCCTATAAGTCCAATAATTTTTGGTGGCGAAGCTCCCGCGCGCTTCGCGAGCTCGTGCATGTCGTAAAACGTCGGTGGCCCATCAGCTTCCTCGGCGCAGCGAGCCAAAAACACGAGTTCCTGTTGCCCAAATTTAAAGTTCCGCTTCGCCAGATCTCCTGCAACCGCATGGACGAACGCTAGGTCTATTAACCGCCCGAGCCAGAGCGGGCCTGCATGAATAAATTCGTTGCCGCACTCGCACGAACTCGGTAACCCGACCGCCGCGCCCTGGATGAACTTCCTTCGTCCACAAGCGCTGCAGTGCGACACGTATCCTTGCTGTGCCAAGAGCTCGTCCGCAAAACTTGGACCCCTCCGCGCTCGCAGGTAAATCCTAAAGTAGTGTCTCGTGGCATGCGCGAGCACAGGTGCGAGTGCTAGTCCGTGCTTCCCCGCGACGCGTTGAACGAAACCAACGAGAATTCGTATGCCAAGCTCATGACAGTACTCCGTCTTGAGCGGCCTAGCGCCATATCTCCGCAAACATGCTTTCACGTGGGTCCCAGAGAGCGGTGCGGTGTCGGTCGCAGTTATGGCTAGCATGCCCCTCCTAGCGAGCGCGGCACATGCTGCATCGACGAATGGCGCTGGCGAACCGAACGGGTCGAGGTCCACGTAGTTGAACCTACCGCGGTTCTCCCATAACAAAACATTCGCATCCTCGTTCCGTACCTCGACGAGCGAAGCCAGACCGTTGAGCTCGATATTTCGCTTGGTCAACTCGGACGCCTCTCGAGAGCGATCGTTGGCGATGACCTTTGCGACGCCCTGAACTTCTTTAGCATAGCGCAGCCCGCGGACCCCAACGCCAGCAAGTGGATCACAAACCCGGATGCCGTCCAACTCATCTGCCAGAACTTGCACCGCCGAAACCGAGATATCACGACAGAGTTCCATGTGAGGGTTGTAAAAGACAGGTGCAAGCGATGGTGCGTAGTCCCCCGCCCGGGTGCGGAAGTGCTCGAGCTCAGGCACCTCAAGCTTCGTCGTGCCCTCGGTTATAAATTGGGTGTGCATGTGCTCGCCAGCAGCAACTTTCCCGCATGAAGTTTAGAGTTTATCCCTCGGATGTTCGCCCCCGACTCGGCGAACAAAAATCAATCGCCTTTTAGAAGAACAACCCAAGCTATTTAAAAACTTTGAGGAAACTTTAAAAATGAGCATCGATGTTTAAAAAAATACAAAAAAGCAGGGAAGGCATTGGAGGGCTTTTGTCTGCACTCCGTCCCAAACGGGAGCGGGGAATCAAAATTGAGCCTAAGCGATCTACTGTGATCGGCGTCTTTTCCTGCAAGGGCGGCGTCGGAAAGACAACTACCGTGGCAAACGTAGGCATGTACCTTTCGGAACGCATGAAAGACAACATCTTGGCCGTGGATGCCAATCTCACCGCGCCCAACCTCAACCTGCACTTCGGTGAGTTTAACCCCAAAGTCACGATTCACGATGCCCTCGCCGACGAGTTACCTATCCAGAAAGCGATCTTGGAATACCATGGTCTGCCGGTCCTCCTCGGCTCAATTGCTTACGGCGAGCAAATTCACCTCGTCGATCTCAGGGGACAGCTCGAGCCACTGAAGGAAAAGTATAAGGTGATTCTCCTCGACTCCGCGCCCGGGATTGGGAGCGAGGTGGTCGCCGCGATAAAGGCGTGCGATGAAATCATCATCGTCACCAACCCCACAATCCCTACCATCGCGAGCACCCTCAGGACCTTCCGTGCGGCGGAGCAGCACAAGGTTCCAATAATAGGAATCGTCGTGAATATGGTGCGAAAGGAGCCATTCGAGCTCCCGATCGGGGATGTAAGAAAAGCTATGGGATGGCCAATCCTCGCGGTCGTGCCCGAGGACCGAAAAGTTCGTGAGTCCACCGCGGCTGGAGTTCCGGTCGTACGTTATTTTCCAAAGTCCCCAGCCGCACGGGAGTTCGGGAAGCTTGGCGAATCCCTGATAGGGCGTATCACGAAAGGCTAATTCACGAACGGCGCTCGCGCAGCTGTTTCTCTTGT
>JAUWBP010000034.1 GCA_030601665.1 Hadesarchaea archaeon
AGCGCCACCTTGGTAAGGTGGAGGTCGCGAGTTCAATCCTCGCCGGCGGCTCTTTTCCAAGTTGTGTGAAAGAAAACAGAGTGTTTTAAATAGCGGCGCCTAAAATAGAGTTTGGTGAACCAGTGCCCGCGGATTGGTTGGTAGGGTTAATTGTTTTCATAGTTTTTCTCGTCGCCCTATTTTTGATGTCCGCGATAAAGGTCCTGCGGGAGTACGAGCGAGCGGTGAGATTCAGGTTGGGCAGGTACGTTGGGATCAAGGGGCCTGGGCTATTCTTTATCGTCCCAATACTCGATAAGCTAATGAAGGTCGACTTGCGCACGCTAACGCTCGATGTACCTAAACAAAGTGTGGTCACCAGGGACAACGTGAGCGTCAGTGTTGATGCGGTCGTCTACATGCGGGTGGTGAACCCGAACGATGCCATAATGAAAGTGGAGCGCTACATCACGGCCACGAGCCTGCTCGCTCAGACCACGCTGCGCGATGTGCTCGGACAAAGGGACCTAGACGAACTGCTGACTAAACGTGATGAACTGAATATGAGCATTCAAAAGATTCTCGATAAGGCGACTGATGATTGGGGAATAAAGGTGAGTTCGGTGACGATAAGGGACGTGAGTCTGCCCGAAGAGATGCTCCGCGCGATAGCGAAGCAGGCGGAAGCGGAGCGGGAGCGGAGATCGAGGATAATAATGGCCCGAGGTGAGTCCGAGGCGGCGAAGAAGATGGCCGAGGCCGCGAAGCAATATCAGGAGAACCCATCCGCGATGAGGCTTCGAGAGCTTCAAACGCTTACCGAGATAGCTCGTGAGAAAAACATGATCGTGGTGAGCCCAACCCAGCTCGGCTCCCAGCTTGGAGAAGTGCTCGGTTTAACCACAGCAGTTCAGAGAAAAAGGAAAACGTAAGTAAAGAATAATTATTTCTTGCCACGTTTCTCGACGGTTAGCACCAATCCCTTCACATCCTTGACCACGACCTCGTCGCCCTCTCGAATTGGTTTCTCGGAGGTCGCACGCCAGAGCTCGCCCTTAAGCCCGACCATCCCATCCGGAGCGATGTCGGTGGTAGCGACGCCAACTTGGCCCATCATGGTTTCCCTACCCACCGCTATGGGTCTCTTCATAGCACGTCTCGCCAGTACGATGAAGACGGTGAAGACGGCGAGCAGAACTATTGCCGCCCCCTTCGCCACGTTGCCCGCAACCTCAACCCACGGCTCCTTATCAATCATCATCAACCCTAGGATGAGGGCAACTCCGCCCCCAATTCCAAAGACGCCGAAGCCGGGCGTGAAGAGCTCGGCCGCGATCAGTACCACTCCCAGCAAAATCAGCACGACCCCGACGTAGTTTATCTCTAGCACCCCCAAACCCCAGAGAGCCAACAGCAAACAAATCACGCCAGCTATGCCGGGGACTCCTATTCCTGGGGTGGTTATCTCAGCCAAGACGCCGAGTAGGCCGGCGATGAACAGGATGGCGACTACGTTTGGATCGCTGAGCACCCTCAACATTTTTTCGAAGATGCCCATCTCCATTTCCCTTATTTCGGCGTCGGTCATATCGATATAGCCTAAAATTTCAGCATCGCTGCGCGCGCGCAGTTCAATAACTTCATTGTCGAGCGCCTCCTCGGGGGACATGGTCAAATTTTGAGTCACGAATAGTTCTGCAATTTCTTTTGGACGGTCGCGCTGTTCGGCCACCTGCCCAATCCACTCAGCCATAGCCGCAGTGACCTTTGGATCCTCGGGTCTAGGCTGCGCTGCGCCTATCGTTGTCGCATCATCCATGGCCGCAACATGCGACGCAAGTAGGATGTATGTGCCTGCTGAATACGCCCACCTCCCCTGTGGGGTGACCCAAACTACAATCCTATTCTCCTCAACATCCATCATCCTATCAACAATTTCTTTGGTTGCAGAAAGAAGTCCGCCTGGAGTGTCGATCTTTATTATCAACCAAACATCGTCTCGCTCGGCTCGATCGATCGACTTTTGGATGAAGTTCGAGATGCCTGCATCTATCGTCCCTTTCACGTTTATCGAGTAAACTAAGTCCTGCTGGGCCCCACCGATGTTGGCTGCGGCTAAACACCCAATGAAAATGAGAAAAACCGCGAAGATGAGCAAATGTTTTTTCATTCGCCCGCCGTCCGTTTGAAATCTCCCTTTCCTGGCGGGAGCGCTCGTTCTACCTCCTCAACCGATACATCGACGCTTGCCGTCTTTAAACGTGTCCGTGCCTCGCGCGCGAGTTCAGATTTCTTCATTTTTCCTGGCACGACTTCGACAACAACTCGCGAATGCTTCCCGATTGCGCTCGAAGGGCCGCACGCGATCAATTGTTCGCCGTCAACCGCCACGACACCAACGGCGCCCCTGACTGGAACTCTCAAAAAATTGCGCTTGCCCTCTATCATGTAGGCCCCTTTCGGCAGGTACGTACCGGGTGGCGCTCGCTTCGAAACTTGCTCGGGCATCACCCAGTAAACCTTTACCGCTCCTAACCCCTTCCGCCATGCCCGTGAGTGCATCGCCGCGAACTCCGCCGCTTCCTTGAGGGTAGCCCCGGACACTTCCCTACCCGCTGTTTTAATCACGACGTGGGGGGCACCAACGATATCGGCATGCAGGTATCGATCGCCGGGCTCCATGTGCTTCTCAACGACTTCTTGATTGGTCTTCGCATCCCGTCCCCCGATGACCAGCATGTCGTTGGACGAGATGAACCACCTATATCGTTCGAACCACTTCAGCTTCCTGTGCTTGCGCGGCACTGGAACCTTGAGCTCAGGCATACCAGCGGTGAGCAACTCTTCGAGCTCCTGCCTCGTCTGCTTCATGGCGTCCTTGGCCCCCGCAGCCTTTTCCGCCGACTTCTTGTACTGCTCGTATAACCGTGACGCATTCTCGAACGCGGACAAGCGAATGTCTATGATGACAGGTTGACCTGCCAGTTCGAATTCAATTTTTGCGGCCTTGGAGTCGACCTTTCTGATGATCTTCGCCCATAGTTCCCCGGCCCCCTTTGCTCCAGCCATCGCCTTGATTGCCGCTCGCCACCCTTTCTCGCGCCTAAGCTTCTCCAAACGGCCCAACGTGTCATTTATCTGCGCATGGTGAATTGCAGCAAGGTCTGCCTTCCGCTTGGCATTGCTGGACTTCGCGTAGAGGTCCGCGAAGTGTTTTTCCTGCTCCGCCAACCGTCTGCGAAGCCGACCGAGCTCCCTCTCAAAACGCTTCCTCTGTTTCTCTGCTGCTGAGGTAACTGCGAGGGTGCTGAAAAATTCGTCAATAGCCTCGTTGAAGGAATCAAATCGTTTCACCTGCTTTCCCACGTGTGTCTTGAAATCGAATGGTAGGACATGCACAGGTTTGCTATCTTCATAGACGATACGGGCCGCTGGTACCTGTGTAAGTATGCTCCTGATGGATCGAGTGATTGTCGTGAGCTCCTGTCCTGAAAGTTCACTCGGTTTGCGACTTTTCGCTACCGTGGCTCGAGCGCATATCTCCTCAGCAAGCGAGCCGCCCAGGTTCAGGTTTATCGCTAGGCCCCGCACCACATCAGGAGCCTCACCGAGAGCACGGCTCAGTTCCTGAACATCGAGCTCCTGTATATCGGCGCCCTTCCTAGGGGGGAGAACATACCTTTCGAGACGGCGGATTGTGCGGTGCCGCCACGCCTCGACTCGGTAGGGCTGGATTATATTGAGCTGGGCGTCACAGAGGATCAAGTTCCCCTTGCCGAAAAGTTCCAAGATGAGCACGGGCTCTCCTTTCCCACTGAATTTGAACTTGAGGACACGCTCCAGATCGGGCTGCTCAACCGCCAATAATTGCGCATTCGTCAAGTGCTTGCGCAGAAGCATCGCGTAGGAGCTCGGTTTTTTTGGAGGTTCGTACTTCCTGCTCGTCAGATGCGCCCTACGGCCCGGCTCTAGGAGCAAATCTTGACGCCCCTCTTTTGAGCGCAGCCGCAGGAAAAACACACCATTCAGCTCATACACGTTATCGACTCGAGCACCAATAGCATTTTTAAGTTCACGGACGCAAACCATAATGTCTAAGCCAGACATGTATAACTTCATACCATCACCAGGTGTGCTATATGGAACTCGTGGCTAAAATCACCCTCCTGTTCGCGGGCTGGGGAGCGATAGCCGGTGTCCTCTCGGGATCTCTGCGAGGTTTGCCGACAGGGCAGGGCAGCTTTTTGGTCCTTGCAATCTTTCTCGTACTTTTTTATGCTTCATATAGGCTGGCCCCCAATATCCTAAAATTCATCCCCGATGAGTTCCCAGGTGGAAGGTGGACGGGACTGATCGCGCTCAAGAGAGGATTTTTGGGTTTTTTAATCATGTGGTTAGTCCTGTGGATTTTGACTTACAACATTGCAATTACATGATGAATGTCTCGACTTTTACCTATTCCAATTGCTGTTTTTATCTTCTCGCCACATACCTTGAGGGGGGGCCGGGAGATGGCCGAGCAAAAGCCGCTTGAAGGATTCACTGCAAAAAGAATAAAAATTATTGCAGATCATCGCGAGATACCATCCGGCGTCATGCACGAACTCACCCAGCTCGGCGTCGAAGTTGAAGCGCGCCAGCTTAGCGTCGGCGATTTCATCCTCAGCGACCGCGTTGGTATCGAACGAAAATCAGTCGGAGATTTTTTGCAGTCAATCGTTGACAAACGGCTCCTGAATCAGGCTAAGCAGTTGGGTGAAACATTTGAGCGCCCTGTGCTCATCTTGGAGGGAAAGGATTTGTACTCGCGGAGGGCGATTCACCCGAATGCTATCCGCGGTGCACTTGCCGCTCTCACTGTGGAGTTCAAAATCCCGATATTGCCGACTCGGGACGAAAAAGAAACGGCACTAATCCTCGTCGCTATCGCTAGGCGCGAACAGATGGAGGAGGCCAGGGAAGTCGCGATACGTGGTGAACCCAAGGGTTTGACCCTACCCGAGCGGCAGCGATTTGTGGTTGAAGGATTGCCAGGCGTGTCGGCCGTACTCGCAAAACGGCTGCTCGAATACTTCGGTACGGTTGAACGAGTTATGAGTGCCTCTGGAGAAGAATTGCGGCAGGTACACGGCATCGGACCGGAAAAAACGAGGGAGATCAAACGAGTTTTGAGAGCGGGATATGAAACTAAAGCTTCTTGACCGCTTCTTTTGTCCGATCAATCGCTTTTTTAATGTTCTCTAGAGATGTCGCGTAACTAAATCTCACGTGGCCCTCACCATACGGACCAAACCCGCTCCCTTGCACCGCGGCAACGCCCGCCTCGCGCAGAAGGAATTCGCAAAGATTCAATGATGAAACACCAAGTTCTTTAATGCTGGGGAACGCGTAAAAGGCACCAGCAGGTTTTATACATTCAAATCCCCCGATCGAGTTTAGCCCCTTGACGATTGTGTCTCGACGCTTTCGATATTCATCACGCATCTTTCCTACGGAATCCTGAGGACCACGGAGGGCTGCTACGCCTGCGGCTTGCACAAATCCCGCGACGCACGATGTCGACGCCTGCTGTACCTTATTTATCCCCGCAATCAACTCGACCGGCGCAACCCCATAACCCAGGCGCCATCCGGTCATCGCATAAGCTTTCGAGAAGCCGTTGATGTAAATCGTGCGCTCAGCTATGTTTGGTAGCGACAACACACTCACATGTTTTCCTTCGTACACCAAACAATCGTAGATCTCGTCTGACAAAACCCAAAGGTCGTGATCGATTGCGAGATCAATTATGGGTTGAAGGTCTCCTTGTTGCATCACCGCACCGGTTGGATTGTTCGGATAATTAATCACCATCATCTTCGTTTTTTTCGTTAGCGCATCCTGCACCTTTTCTGCCCTCACCTTGAATTCGTCGGCCTGCGAAGCTTCTACGAATACCGGCTTAGCCCCAACCACCCGCACCATGGGTTCGTACGTCCAGCAAGGACTGGGGATAATGACCTCATCGCCGGGATCGAGCGCTGCGGCCATCGCACAGAAGATGGCGTGCTTCGCCCCGGGGGTGACGATGACGTTTTTTGTGGTTGTGGTGATGCCCTTCGTGGCTAGGTGCTTCGTAATCGCCTCGCGCAGCTCGGGCAAGCCGGCACTCGGCGTGTATTTGGTCATCCCACGCGCGAGGGCCTCCTCCGCGGCTCGCTTGATGTGGGCCGGCGTGTCGAAATCCGGCTCGCCGACTGCCATGTGGATGATGTCCTTACCCTGACGTTCGAGTTCTTTGGCTAGACCGAGGACTTTGAACGTGCTCGAGGGAGGTATTTCGTTCATGCGCTTGGCAGGCTTCAACTTCATACCCGCTAAGATTTTACGTGTTCAATATAAACCTACTTCGGTTAGCATGCATTGGATCGATCGCGTTGCGAAAGCCTTGCTCAAGCGGGACAAAAAACCAGTCATCGCAAGCGGCATCTCGGTCTCTGGCAACATCCACATCGGCCATTGCAACGACGTCTTCATAGCCGATGGGGTTCGAAGGGCGCTTGAGGAGTTGGGAGGGGAAGGGCAGGCCTTTTGGTACGCCGACGACTTCGACCCCATGCGCCGGATACCTTGGCCGTTGAACGAGGGCGAGTTGGCTGAAAAGTACAAGCAGTACTTGGGCATACCCTACATTAACATCCCCTCACCCGACCCGAACTACAAGAACTTCGTCGACTTCTTCGCCCGTCCATTCATCGAATCGCTCGACGGTTTCGGGATCGATGTGAAGATTTACTCGGGTGCAGAGATTTATCGAAGCGGGAAGATGGCAGAACCAACCCGAACTGCACTCAAGCACGCTGACAAAATCCGCACAATTCTCAACCGATACCGCTCCAAGCCATTGCCCGAGGACTGGTTGCCCTACGATGCATTGTGCGAGCGGTGTGGTAGGCTTGCAACTACCAGATCACTTAGCTGGCACGATAATTATGTAAGTTACAAGTGTGAGGGAAGCGACTACGTAGCCGGTTGTGGTCACGAGGGCGAGGCCGACTTCACCAAGGGTCAAGGTAAACTGACTTGGCGGGTAGAGTGGCCCGCGCGCTGGAAGTTACTCGGCGTCACCTGCGAACCTTTCGGCAAAGATCATGCGGTCGTCGGAGGAAGTTACGACACGGGCAAGTTGATCGCAAAGCAAGTTTTCAAATGCAATGCTCCTTACCCCGTGCCCTACGAGTGGGTTAGCCTTAAGGGCAGGCAGATGTCTTCTTCGAAGGGAGTCGTGTTCACGCTCCCCCAGTGGCTCGAAATAGCCGAGCCCGAGCTTCTGCGCTATTTCATCTTCAGGAGCAAACCCATGAAGGCCAAGGAGTTCGACCCCGGGCTAGCGCTGCTTGACCTTTACGATGAGTACGACTTAGTCGAGCAAGTTCACTTCGGCTTAGTTGAGGCGAGTGCTCGTAGGAAAGAACAGTTAAAGCGCATTTACCAGCTCTCCCAGCTTCGCAAAACACCAAGGCGGCGAGTGCAGCGCGTTCCGTTCAGGTTCGCCACGGTATTGGCCCAAGTTATGCGGGATGAAAAGTATGCAATCAACGTTTTAACTTCCCGAGAGATGCTAACCGACCCAAGCAAGTCCGATATCGAGCTAGCTTTCCGCCGCTTGAGTTGCGCGCGGAACTGGGTATCCAAATATGCACCCGAGCGTTTGCAGTTCAAGGTTGCTGAAACCTTACCAGCCGAAGCTGTACAGCTCCTCTCCAAACAACAGAAGCAAGGTTTAACGCAACTGGCTGCTGATTTATCCTCCCGCGATTTCACCCCGGTCGAACTTCACAATCACATCTACGAACTCGCGCAGAGGGTAGGTCTAAAAGCATCAGAGTTATTCAAGGCGATCTACCTCGCTCTGCTGGGTCGCGAGTCCGGACCCCGCGTAGGCAACTTTATCTCGGTTCTCGATAAGGAGTTCGTCATCTCGCGTCTTGGGGAAGCTACTCTTTGAGTCGGACTTTTATTTCCGGATAGCTCTGCACCAGCTGCTTGAAAACCTCCTCGAAATTTTCGTTCGGCATGAGTGCGCGTTTGATGAAAATCCCAGTGCGGCCCACATTTTCCCTACGGGTTAGAACCTGCACGCGCTCCCGAACGATATCTAAACCAACACCGACCCGCTTTGCCACTTCAGCTTCTTTTCCCATGACTGGACCTTCAACATGCCCTTGCGGCGTGGGCTCGATCAGCATCAGGCGCTTATCGACACCTGGCACGCGAACCGCTTGCTTGACCTGCTCGGAGTTTGCCGCGCCCCCGAAATAATAGAACTCGACCTCTAGCTGCTTCGGCTTCACCAGCGGGAAAGTGATCAAGCGGTCATCTTCGATATAAATGTGCGCCTTCGGGAGTTGCCAGGGCGTCGCCACGGCTATCTCTCGGTTTATTGGCTCGAGCTTGGCCTCTTGAAGGGCTAGTTCAATCTTGTAGGATGGCACGACGTGAGGTACAAACACATCAACATCACTACCTTCCTTGACGTCCCCCCTGGCGACGCTCCCGTACAAGATCGGATTTAACTCTCGCTTCACCAGAACTTCCATCAATTCCAGCGCGCGCTTCCGTAGCTCCTCAAAAAGTCGCCAGCGTTTTTCTTCGTAAACAATTTCGACGATGTCGGCGGAGCGAACTGGCTTGACCATATCAAAGCCCTGTTTCATGATCACCGATGACGAAGTTCTTGCCGGACACATGGAGCAAGGGTTTCACTTGCTCGACATTCAGCCTCCCCGCCTTCATCGCGCCCTTCCGAGCATGCGCCGCGACGACCCTTCCTGCCACCACAACGTACTCAGGTGCTTGATGGGTCCAATCGAGTTTGCACTCCAAATTAACCGGACACTCGACGATTCGCGGCGGCTTCACTTTCTCGGAGGGTTCCCAGTTCAGGCCAGCTTTCTCAAGCTCGTTGACCCCCCG
>JAUWBP010000062.1 GCA_030601665.1 Hadesarchaea archaeon
CCCGGGGTGAAAATCTTGAACTCGCGGGCAACCCCATTTCCTCTCTTTATCGTTGGTTTGCCTGAGAAAGCCCCTCTCTTGATGCGATCGGCCCTCCAAGGCCTGACCTTGGTGAACTCATCCCAGCTTATCTCATCCATGGTCTCCAGCACCCGCAGCGTGACCTCGGAGCAGTAGATCGGGACCCGCGGGTCGAGGTAGGGGATGTAGCCGCAGTGGTCGATGTGGGCGTGGGTGAGGAGGACCCCCGTGAGCCAGGATTTCCCATCGCGCTTGAGCACGTCTCCGTAGCTCTGGAGCTGCGGGGCCCAGTAGGACGTGTCCTCGATGCCGAGCTCCCTGAGTGCATTGTCGATCTTCGGGATGTGCACGAGGTCGTCCCTGTAAATCCCGTCGAGGCGGGGAATGAGCCCCATCCGGAGGAGGTCCCGGATGCCCCCCTTCGAGCGGGGACCCATGAAATCACCGTAGAATTCGCCCTTTTGACCGAAACTGAGGCCGAAGTCGAGCCAGAGGCGGGTGTCGCGATCCTCGAGCAGGATTTTGTTGCCGCCTATCCCGCCCACGCCGCCGTAAAAGGTTAAAGAAGTCACATAGACAACCTCATTTTCATCACAATATTCTCTCTAGCCAGTTTAAATGATGGGCCAACCACTTCGTAGCGGGAATCCCATGCACGAGGGCATCACGATCAGCGTTACAAGCCTCCAATCGGCCCTCAACTGCCCGCTCTGCTTCTGGATTGCCGAGCGGTTGGGTTCGCCCCCATCCATCTTCGCCCGTATCACCTCCCAGATGGACTCCGTGATCAAGGGGTACATGCGCCAGTTCATCGGGGGTTCGGATTTACCTGAATGGTTCCCCGTTCGCGGCACGTTCCTGGACGCCAGCCAAACGCTGAGGACAACTGACCCGGCCACAGGAATCACCGTAGCGGGAAAGCTCGATGCTTTGGCGAAGACCCCCGACGGAAAATATCACATTGTCGACTACAAGACGGGCAGGCCCCCCGAGGAGGTCCCGTACTACTACCAGATGCAGCTCGACGGGTACGCCTACCTGCTGGAGCGGAACGGGTACCAGCCCGTGGCGGGAGGCGTGCTGCTATATTTCACACCTCAGCACGGAGACCTGAGAGATGGACTCTTCCCGTTCAAGATAACCGCGGTGCACGCGTCAGTCGATTCGAGCAGGGTCTTGAGCACCCTTGCGCGGGCCAAGGAAATCATCAATGCAACCACCCCGCCTACCCGGAGCGAGGACTGCGAGATGTGTATGTGGCGGGAGCAGGTCGGGCAAAGATTGTCTGAATGACTGGAACGGCTCAAGCGTTTTCGGCGATCGACGACAGTAGTGCCAACTAAATCTAAAAATTTCACAAGTATTTAGGCACTACACTCGGCTTTCACCGGGCAAAAAGTTACCAAATGGGTATAAATTGGAAAACCTTATTAATGTATACTTATATGGTATATATTGATGATCGAAAAGGAAATCTGGGCAACCTACTGCAAGCTCTATGGCGAGTTTGGCGAGGGGCCGGTCAGCGTACCTGAGGCGCTCAAACGTATCAAAATCTCACCTCCCATGTGTAAGAAGGCCTTCTGGGTGCTCAAGCAAAAGGGGCTGTTGGAGCGCCTAGGACGGGAAAACCGAAGGGTAAAATTTAGAGTGGTGCCCCCGCGCGAAGCAGGGATGCGGCTTGCGCTTAAGCATCCTGACGTGAGGTTCCGGGAAATCATGAATTTCTTCGCCGCGATAAAGGGGCTTGACTGGTATGTAGTAGGCACGACCGCCCTCAACTACCACGCCCCCTACCACGCTCCGACGATCGAGCTGGCGAGCAAACACCCGATGCAGCTAAGGAAAAAGGTGACGAGGTTCGGGCACATTCGCTCGCAAGTCAGTGATGAGGTGGCGGCCGAGTTTGAGGAAGCCGAGCTGGAGAGCATCCACTTCAAGATATCCTCGGTTGAAGATGCGGTGATCCAGGCCTATGCCAACTACCCCAACACGCCCATCAGCGTTTCGGGCTTGGACTACATGACCGCGATAGCGATGAGAGCAAAAGGTGAGCACCTCAACGCTGAGAGGTTCAAGGAACTACCACCAGAGGCGAGAAAACACCTAAGGTGGGTGATGGCACACCTAAACTTCAAGCGGAATCTCATCAAGGAGCCGCCAACGGACGAAGTCGAGGAGGAAGCTTGGCGGAGGCAGTTTGCGGATGCGCGGGGGAAAGTGGTCGACATGGTTGATACGCTCAGTTTGGGGGCAGTCGTGTGGATGCAAAGCTGAGGGGCTTAATTGCCGAGTTCGTCGAGAGGATGCAGGGAAGAAAATTTACATTCGTCGGAGCAGTGGCCGTGCAAGCGTATGGAATATTCAAAAGGACTTTGGATATGGACATCATCACCAATGACTCCTCAGATTTTGAATCCGCCTGTTTATCCTTGGTTGGGATGGACTTCAAAGAGACAAAACCTCTCGGAGGGTTTGCACCGGGTTTTGCGAAATGGGGTTGGCAGCACGGCAGGATTGGGGCGGATGTCATGTCCAAGAGGCTTTGGTTTCGCGCCAAAGTACGCGGCAAGCTCATCGAGCAGAAGATCACACCCGACGAGGAATTCTGGCGCGACATCAAGTTTCGGGGGGCTGAAGTCTTCGGCGTCGACATCCCTGTGCCGAAGCCCGTGGACTTGGCCGTGTTCAAGGCTGCGTCGAGCGCCTCCCCCTGCAGGAGCCCGCTGAAAGCCCCGCACGACCGGGAGCATGTCATAAAGTTGATGCAACGCTTCAAGATTTCGCGCGAGGACCTGAGAAAACGGGCACGAGCAATGGGCTGCCTCAAGCTGGTCGAGCGATTTTTGGCTTCTCACGAAATCAGCGGGAGTACCTCATCAAGCACATAGTCCACGAACTCGCGCTGCTCGATCCCACTGAACAGCGTCACCACGCAGTTCCGGGTCATCCCGACCACCAACCCGCGTTTTTGTATCCCAAACACCACGTACCAGATCTTCCCGTGCTCCAAATAATCGCGGTAGAGTTTGGTATCGGCAAGCGCTGACCCAGCGAGCGCGAGCTTTCCCACGTTTGGGATGTCCACTTCATCAAACCAGATCAGCTTGGTGGCGCGGGGATTTGACTCGTGAAGTTCCTTTAGAGTTTCGTGGGTGATTTTCGTTTCGACGATCGCTCCCGTTTTGATAAACAGGATTTCGCTAAGCTTGTTCGCCACGTAGTCCGTCAGCAGCTTCTTTACCCCGCGGGCTTTTGATGGTGCTAGCACCACCAGAAAGGTCCGTCCTTTGGATCGCTTAATCTGAAATGGAACCTCTTCTGTGACCAGGGTTTCAACTAGCCCACGTTTATAATAGCGGCTGAGCACGAAGTCCCTGCTGAAGACTCCCACCAGCGAGTCGCCCTCCAGCTTCAGGTCCAAAATTTCCGTCGTGAGTTTCTCACGCTTCCCCTCGCGCTCGTAGGGCTCCTCCTCGCCAAAGTCCTTGAGCTTCCGAGCTATCACGCCCAGCTCAAGCGGCTCTCGGACCTCGAATATTTTGGCTACCAGCACCACTTAGGCCACCTTCCAAACTTAAATGCGGGAGGGCTTTAAAGTTGAAGCCCCAAACTCAAAATGATGGAAATGACCAAAAGCGCCTTAATCCGGGAGATAATCCTGGAAAACTTCATGAGCTATCAATATGCCCGAATCCCCTTCAAGCCGGGGCTCAACCTAGTGTGCGGTCCAAACGGCGCTGGGAAATCATCTATCCTGCTGGGGCTAGCGGTGGCCCTCGGGCAGACCTACACCGAGCGCTCGCGGAGGCTCGGGGACCTCATTCGCCGGGGGGAGGATCTCGGGCGGGTTAGCGTGGTTTTCGACAACTCCTTCCACGATGGAAAGCGTCCAATCTCCAGCATAAACTCGGACACCCTCGTGCTCTCCCGCTACCTCAACCGCGACGGGACCTACTGGCACGAGGCCAACAACCGGATGGTGATGAAAGGTGAGGTTCTCAGGCTGCTCAAGCGACTTTCCATCAACCCCGACAACATGATCATCATCATGCACCAGAACATGATCGATGTTTTCGGTGCAATAGATGCCTGCGAGCGGCTCAAGCTCGTCGAGGAGGCGGTGGGGATCCGGGAGTACCGGGAGCTGATCCTCGAGGCGCGCGAGAAGCTTTCGCACACGCTCAGCGAGGAGGAGTCGATCCGGAGTCTGCTCGATAAAGCCCAAGAGACGCTGCGTTACTGGGAGGGCGAGTACGGGCGATTCCAGCGCAAGCGCGAACTCGGGGAGCGTAAGCGCGAGCTCGAGCTCGAGTACGCGTGGGCGAAGTGCATCCGGCAGGAGGAGGCCGTCGAGAACCTCCGCGGAAAGCTCGACAAGCTACGGGCCGAACTGCAGGAAATCGAGGGGGAACTCAGCGAGAGCTCGAAGCGCGGGGAAGAGCTCGAGGCTAAGCTTAAGGAGCTGGAATTCGGGCTCGATGCCTCATACCAACGACTCATCACCCACGAGCGGGCCCATGCCGAAACTGAGGCGCGGGTCAAACTGATCGAAAGTTTCAACACTGCCCTCCGCTCGTCTGTGGGGACCGGCCTGGAGGAGTTGATCGAGCACCTAAGTACTGAGCTGGAGCGGGCGAGGGAAGGCATGAAGGAGGCAGATGCCAAATCGAAGGAGGTTAAATCTGAACTCGTCGGGGTCAAGGGGGAGCTGGAAAAAACTAGGGGGGCCCACGTGAACTCACGCGTCCACACCGCCGTGCTCGGGTTCCGCCGCGAGTTGTTCGAGCGGGACATCTCGAGTGCCCAGTCCGAACTCAGGCGAGCACGCCGCGAGCTGGAGGGACTTGAGCAGGAGGCACGCCAAGTTGGCGAGCGGATCGATACCCAGCGAAAGCCCCAGGAGGTCCTCGATGACCTGAAGCTCACAAACATGCAGCTGGCGAGCCTCGCTGATGTATCCCCCGACGTCGAGCGGATGTACCTCAGCTACAAGGGCACCCTAAAGGAGCTGGGGGCGAAAGCCGAGGTGGCTGCGGCCAACCGGCAGCGGGCACTCGATGAGCTCGAGCTCAGGAAACAAAAGTGGTCGAGCGAGCTCAGCAAGTTGATGCAGGAGGTTCGGGGCAGCTACCAAGAGATTCTGAAGCGAGTCAACGCGAGCGGTGACGTCAACCTAACAAATGCTCATGATATCGAGGAGGCGGGGCTGGAGCTTCTCGTTGGGTTCCGCGGGAGCGAGCCTCAAGTGCTCAATGCCTATACCCAGAGCGGCGGGGAGCGCACGACCGCCCTGATGTGCTTCCTGCTTGCACTGCAGCAGCGAATCCAATCACCCATCCGAGCGGTGGATGAGTTCGAAACCCATTTGGACCCTCGCAATCGGGAGGCGATCCTGCAGGGGATCGTGGAGTTCATGAAGGGCGAGGGGACGCAATACATCGTGATCACCCCAGGACAGCTCATCGACGTAAACGGGGTCCCAAACGTGATCACCGTCCAGAACACCGCGGGGGTCTCGCGGGTGAAGGTGGCTGCATAGGATGCCGGGCGAACGCCAAGAAACGCTGCTTCGGATAATCGACCTCTGCGACACGGTGCGGAAACGCGGGCTCGACCCATTCGACGTCGAGGTCCGGGAGTTCTTCGACCGCCTTCGGGAGCTCCTGCCCAAGCTCCAAAAGCATGAAGAGTTCTACCTCGACATCCAAGCCGTGCTCGGGCTCGCGGACGTGGTGTTCCAGCAGGGGGAGTGGATCAA
>JAUWBP010000074.1 GCA_030601665.1 Hadesarchaea archaeon
GATCGTAAGGCAAAGCGCTCCCAAGTTTTCGTCGAGGCGATCAAGGAGCTGGCCAAAGATGCCACCGATTACATCAGCGCCTGCGATTATGATCTTGAAGGATCGGTCATTGCTTATAACGTGCTCAAGTATCTGTGCGGCGAGGACTCTCTGAATCGCGCAAAAAGGATGAAGTTCTCAACCCTCACCGCGCAGGACCTCCGACAGGCCTACGAGCAGATGACGTCCCGCCTCGATTTCGAGCTCATCGATGCCGGTGTCGCCCGCCACGTGCTCGACTGGTACTGGGGCATGAATATTTCGAAGGCGATGAGCGCGGCCGTCGAAGAGGCAAACAAACGGTTCGCAAAGCTCTCCGCTGGTAGAGTACAAACCCCCACCCTGAAAATTCTGGTCGAGCGCGAGCGCGAGATAAAGGCTTTCAAGCCGGACCCATTTTGGGTTTTGAGTTTACTTCTTGAACTCGAGGGCAAGGAGATCGTCGCCGAACACGCCACGCCACGCTTCTTCGACAAGTCGGAAGCCGAGCGTGCCCTTGCCGCCGCCAAGGACAAACCTGCAAAAGTCTCCACGATCCAAACCCGCCAGTACCACCGCCCCCCACCGGTCCCCTTCGACCTCGGACTCCTACAATCGGAGGCGTACCGCTGCTTCGGCTACACCCCGATGCGGACGCAGCAGCTCGCGCAGCTCCTCTACCAGGCGGCCCTCATAAGTTATCCAAGAACTAGCAGCCAGAAGCTCCCCCCCACGATCAACTACGCCAAGATCATTGGGCAGCTCGGCGGTGTTTCAAAGCAATACAAGAAGATTGCTGATGAACTACTCTCCTTGCCCGATCTGAAACCCAACGAAGGCAAAAAAACTGATTCCGCCCACCCCAGTTGTTATCCGACCGGCGAGAAACCCGAGGAGCTCGCGGGGCCCATGAAGAAGCTGTATGACTTGATCGTCCGGCGCTTCTTCTCGGTCTTCGGGAAGCCGGCGCTCGCGGAGAGCATCCGGGTCGAGCTCGACGTGGGGGGGCAACCCTTCTTCCTGCGGGGGCGGCGGGTGCTCGAGGAGGGGTGGCTCGCCTACTACGGCAGCTACGGGGCCACCGAGGAGATAATCCTGCCGCAGCTGAGCGAGGGGCAGGAGCTCGCGGTGAGGGAAGTGAAGTTCGAGGATAAGGAGACCCAGCCCCCGCCCCGCTACAATCCCTCTTCGATCGTGAAGGAGATGGAGTCTCGAAATCTTGGAACCAAAACAACGCGTGCCACAGTTTTACAAAACATCTACATAAGGGGCTACATCTTCGGCAACCAGATCACCGTCACCGACCTGGGAATCGAGGTCATCGACTCCCTCCTCAAGTACTGCCCCGAGATCGTGAGCGAGGAGCTGACCGTGCAGTTCGAGCGCGAGATGGAGGCGATCCAGGAGGGGAAGCGCGACAAGGAGGAGGTCATCGAAAAAGCGAGGAAGGAACTCGACAAACTCCTGAAGAAGTTCAAAGCGCACCAGCTCGAGATAGGAAAGCAGCTTGGCGAGGCCTACCGCATCACCCGCCAGAAACAGCGCATCATGGGCAAGTGCGCGAAGTGCGGCGGGGATTTGAAAGTAGTTGTCTCGCGAGCCACCCGCAAGCGCTTCGCCGGGTGCTCGAACTACCCGAAGTGCACGAACTCTTTTCCCCTGCCCCAGGCCGGGTTTATCCTCTCGCTAGGTAAGACCTGCGAGCAGTGCGGGGTCCCAATGATTCAGGTGAACCGCGTCGGGATGAGGCCCTATCGAATGTGTCTTGATCCGAAGTGCCCGAGCAAAGCAGACTGGGGCAAGAGGAAGGCGAAAAAACCAAAGCCCCCTGAAAAATAGCTGGCTCTTAGATTCAAAAATCTAGCTTATTTATCCATTCTGGTATTTTTCCATCTGTTACTTTGTCATACTGTGGCCAATATGGTTTTATATCGACAATAGGGGTGCCATTTACAATGTCCAAACCCTGTACTTTTATCACATTCTTTTTGCGCTCAATTAGTCTCACTGTTGTGATCGCAATTGGATTCGGCCTTGGAGGGCACCTGCAGGCGAAAATTCCGACCAGTGGAACATCTTTGCCCTGTGGGTGATGTTTTAGTATATGACCTCTTACCTTGTCCATCCAGTAGACTATTATCACATGCGAATAGTCCTCGATTCCGTCTAACGCATCAGAATATTGCTTATCGAGTATGATTTCAGTAGTCTCGTCCGCGAAATTCCCAAACCTAGGTTTCTTCACATTATTTTTTGCAAACCCAATTGTTTTCATTTTTATTTCATCCGTTTTATCACCTACTTATCGTTTTAATTTTTTCCTTAAATCCTTACCCACTTAACCCACTAGCCACTAGGGCGCTCGCCGATCAGGCCGAAGTGCGCGAGCATCGCCTCGAGCTGGATCCGCTCGTTCGCCCCCTCGCGGAGCCTGAAATCGAACTCGCCCACTCGGTCCATGAGCTTGATCTTCGCGTGCTCTGGCAGGTCTAGGTTGATAATTTCCCGATGGACTTGCACCAGGATGTCCTCGCCCGCCAGTCCCTGAGCGATGAGCAGGTAGTATAGCTTGCCCCTCGCCTCCTCGAATTTTCTCCCGAGCGCAAGTTCAAGCATCTGTTTGATCTCCTTGGGGCGCGCGACGGCACTCACATCGTAGATCACTTTCTCGTCCACTTTTTTATTCATCACGGCTGCAGCCTGGAGCACGTTGATCGCCCGTCGCATGTCGCCCTCGCTGACGTAGATTATCGCCTTGATAGCGCCGGGGGTTAGGGTGAGCTTCTCACCGCGGGCTATGCGCTTGAGCATTTGGGTAACATCTTTCTCCGGGAGACGCTTGAAGCGAAAGATAGCGCAGCGTGACTGGATCGGCTCGATGATGCGACCGGAATAGTTGCAGGCGAGGATGAACCGGCAGGTGTGGGTGTACATCTCCATCGTGCGCCGCATCGCGTGCTGGGCGTCGGAGGTCAAGGCATCGGACTCGTCCAAGTAAACGACCTTGAAGGGGACATCGCCTATCGGGCGCGTGCGCGCGTAGTTCTTCACCTTCGTTCGAATGGTATCTATCCCTCGTTCGTCCGACGCATTGAGTTCTAAGAAATTCGGACGCCAGCCATCGCCAAAAAGTTCATGTGCTATGCAGAGGGCCGCACAGGTCTTGCCAACGCCCGGGGGACCGGCAAACAAAAGATGGGGTAAAGATTTTTTCTCAACGAAGGTTTGAAGCCTGGTAATGATTTCCTGCTGCCCCACGATTTCCTCGAACTTTTTTGGGCGATACTTCTCGACCCAGATTTCCTCTGCCTCGACCATCTACTTATCCCTCATATTCTCCCGCATCAGCTTCTTCGAGGCCTTTCCGTAAGACTCGAGCAGGCTGTCGACCACCTTGCAGACCACCTCCCGCTCGAACCTCTTGCGGGAAACTTTAACTTTATAAACATACTTCAGGCCCCCCCTCCCCTTGCTCACGCTTGAGGTCAGCAAGCCGCGCTTTCGGAGGGAGCTCATGACCGCGTTGACCTTCGAGCGGTTGATCGGGCGCTTGCTCTTCAATCTAGTGTGGACGGTGCGGACGGTGGCGCGTTTTTCCCGCCACATGATCCCCATGACCTCGGATTCCAGCGGGCTCAAGACGGTTTGCACCCCTTGCTTATATGGCTTATACTCAGTCCAGCTGAACAAGTTCACCACCAAAAACAAACTCGAATTGACTTACTTAGATAAAAATGTTAGCCAACGATATTTTTAGGCAAAAGCTCGAATTAGGTTCGGGTAAGTCGAATGATCCAACCCGCTGCGAGAGCATACGATGCACAAAAGTCCGAGCCGGAGATCCAGGCGTGGTGGCAAACGAGCGACACCTACGAGAAGGTGAAGGAACTCCGCTCAGGTGCCCGTCCCTGGTACTTCCTCGACGGCCCCCCCTACGCGAGCGGGGCCATCCACCTGGGGACCGCCTGGAACAAAATAATAAAGGACGTTATATTGCGCCACATGAGCATGCGCGGTTACAACGTGCTCCGCCAACCGGGCTGGGACTGCCACGGGTTGCCCATCGAGGTCAAAGTCGAGGAGAAACTCCAGATCAAGACCAAAAAAGAAATCGAGGAGCGGGTCGGCGTCGAAAAATTCATCGGGGAGTGCAAGCAGTGGGCAATCGACCACGTCGCGCTGATGACCGAGCAGTTCAAGCGCTTGGCTATCTGGATGGACTGGGATAACCCCTACGTCACCTTCACCAACGATTTCATCGAATCGGCTTGGTGGACCCTGAAGAGCGCCCACGAGCGGGGCCTAATGCAGAAGGA
>JAUWBP010000059.1 GCA_030601665.1 Hadesarchaea archaeon
ATGTCTCTAACCAAAACCCTTCTAGACTACGGGGTGAGTGACCTAGTGCTCGACCCAGGAACCTTCGCCGGCGAGGGGTTATCCTCAACCTCCAACGCAGTCACGATGATACGGTGGAAGGCCTGCAACGATGGGGACAAACTATCGGGCTTTCCTCTAATAGGGACGCCAATTACCGCCTGGTTGAGGGCCGGTGGGAATGGCCAGTCAAAAGCTTGGTATGAGGCTATCACGGCGGCCATGTTGATCGACAAGTACGCGGATATGTTGATCATGCATAGTTTGGAGGGTTGGACCCTCCTGCCGAACATCATACTAAGGTTCAACATTTACACCGACCCTAGGAAACCCGTTTCAGTTAAACCAGGCTTGAGGGTCATCGGCAATCCGGGTGAAACATCCCCCGTCATGCTCACAAGCAACTTCGCCCTAACCTACTACCTAGTCTCCGGAGACATCGAGGCCGGAAAGGTCGATTGCTACCTGCTCGTGGCGGACTCTGATGGAATCTCCCTCGAGAGCGCCGTGGCCGGCAGGAAGTTAACCGCAAAAAGCGTGGCCGAGGCCCTCAAGGAGTCCGGGGTGGAAGGGATGGTCAAACATAGGACGCTCGTCATCCCCGGCAAGGCCGCGAGGCTTTCGGGTGAAATAGAAGACGCTACCGGGTGGAAGGTGATGGTGGGGCCTATGGACTCCTCGGAGATACCGAAGTTCATACAAGAGCGATGGAAGAGTAAAATTTAGGGGATTGGGCCATCACTTCTTTCTGCTGGCCTCCCACCATGTTGGAAAAAGCTCGCGTTTGCCCGGGAGCGAATAAGCCGAAGTATACTCGTCCATGAAATCCGCATCTTTGAGCAAATCGAAGTAGGTCACCAAACTGGCTAACTCAGTAGCCTTTTCCCTCTGCTTCCGAGAAACAAGAGTTAGATAAGCCCCCGCCACCGCACCATTTCCGAGATATATCACCTGGGCTTTCGGAAACTCCGGTAGAAGCCCTATTGCCATCGCGCTATTCGGGTCCATGTAACTTGCAAATGCACCGCAGACGTAAACCTTGGTGACGTCTTCCACCGATAACTTCATTTTTTTCATCATGACCCCGATAGCAGCACAGGCGGCGGCCTTCGAATCGATGAGGTTTGCGATATCCTTTTCCGTTATGATTATGTCTTTGCCGACGCCCGTCTGTGAGGCCTCCACCACAACGTATTCATGCCCCTCGTCCCCGCGCCTGATGTACGGGGAATTAAATTTCGAATTCACTTTACCTAGACTGTCGAGAATACCATGCCTAAACATCTCGCTCATTACATCGATCAATCCTGAACCGCAGATACCCCTTGGGCTCGCCTCGCCGATGACGGTGTAGCTGGCCCTCAAAGTCATAGGATCTATTTTTATGTGGTCTATTGCCCCCTCGACCGACCTCATCCCAAATCTTATCCCCCAACCCTCAAATGCTGGGCCCGCCGCGGCCGTCGTCGATAGGAACCACCCACTACTTCCAAAAACGGCCTCGACGTTCGTCCCGATATCGATGAGCAGGGAGATTTCCGCGGATTTATACATCTGCGAAAGCAAGATGCCCCCTATGGCATCGCCGCCCAAGAATCTGCTCACGCAGGGCAGGCAATATACCCCCGCTTCGGGGTTAACCCCAAGGCCTATCCGCCAAGCATCGGTAGTTATGGATTGCCTGGGTATCTGGATATTGGGGTCTAGAAGGGATGATGCATCCTTCCCCAGGAAAAAGTAAGTCATCACCGTATTTCCGGCGATGCATATATCAGTTATCCAGCTTGCCTCCACGCCGTGATCAGAAGTTAGCTTCTCGACTAAGTTGTTTGTTGTCTTAATTACGGCTCTTTGCATGTTTTTTATACCCTCCACTCTGTCCACGGTATACCCAATCCTCGAAACTAGGTCTTCCCCATACGTCAGCTGCCTGTTGTAGTCCGACCCGGTTCCAACGATTTTCCCTGTCGTGAGGTCTACGAGGTACACGGTAACCTTCGTTGTCCCAACGTCAACCGCCAAACCGAAGTTCCTTTCAGAGGTATTTCCGACCTCGATGTCCAAAATCTTCGGCTCCCGCAGCCCGACTGTCAAAGTTGCCCCTTCCTCACTGCAACGGCCCGCGATCGACCTCAGCTTAGAATCGACGACGTTTGAGATGCTTGGCGCTTTCGTCAGTAACTGAAAGCTCTTCATAAGCTGTTCGTAGGACTGTCCGTGAAGTTGCTTGGAGGAAATGAATAGCTTTCTAACTGATGGGTCAACTTGAATGTCTGGTATCACAGCATCCGAGAGTATCTTTTGCCCCTCAATCCGCGACTCCGGCGGAATCAGAACCTCGCAGTCAGACTTGCAGCGAGTTAAACAGGCTAGCGCGTACCCCTGGGAGAGCTCCTCCTCTGTCAAAAGTTTTTCTTTTGGGATGTACCTGAAATCGATATCTCCCTTTCTTATGACTACCTTGCATTTGCCGCAGCTCCCCTTGCCGCCGCATATACTCCGGATATTTATTCCGGCTTCCCTCGCGATTCCCAGCACGTTATCATCTTTAGATGCGCGGGCCCTCTTGCCGTAGGGCTGAAAAACGATTGAGATTTGATCCATCCCGACGACCTTCTCATTACAAGTTAGGAGGATAAGGATTAAAGGTCTTGAGAAAATGGACTTCGCACAATATTCGGTTTTTTAACCGCGTCTTTTAACATGCATTATCTGCTTTAATTTGCAACGACACCCCACATACCATAATTAGCTACGTTAACTGGTCAGAGTACATCTTGCAAATCGGATAAGTGGAAGAATTTTAATGAAATCAATCATCAAACGAAAGCTTAACAGTACCGATAATAGAAGAAAGGTTTTAAGCTACCAAATTGAATTTGAGCGTTAGTGGTAAGGATGCAGCCAGAAATTCTTCCGGCGGAGCTGAAATATTGGCCGATAAAGAGGTATGAAGATATATACCGAAAGTCACTGGAAAACATAGAAGAGTTTTGGGCGCAAGAAGCGAGAAAACTTGAATGGTTCAAAACGTGGGATAAGGTACTTGAATGGGATCCTCCATTTGCAAAATGGTTCGTTGGAGGAACGCTTAACGCTTCCTATCTATGCATCGATAGACACTTGAAAACCTGGAGAAGAAACAAAGTAGCCATATACTGGGAAGGGGAGGGTGGCGAGGAAAGAACACTAAGTTACTCGCAACTAGGGAGGGCGGTGAACCGTTTAGGATCAGTACTTCAGAAACTCGGCGTCAAGGCCGGGGATAAGGTAGCCCTCTATTTACCTATGATACCTGAGCTACCCATCGCCATGTTAGCAACAGCTAGGATAGGTGCAATACACACCGTGATATTTTCGGGATTCAGCTCAATTGCACTCGCAGACCGGGTGAACGACACGGGGGCAAAAGTACTCATTACGGCAGATGGTGGCTTCAGAAGAGGGAAAATCTTACCATTAAAAGAAATAGTAGACGCGGCTGTAGAGAATACCCCATCAATTAAGAGAGTAATAGTGGTGAAAAGAACGGGTCAAAAGGTTAACATGAAGAAAGGGAGAGACTTGTGGTACCACGAAATTACAACAAAAGATGTCGGGGAATATACTATCCCAGAGTTTGTAAAAAGCACCCATCCGCTTTACATTCTATACACGTCAGGCACGACAGGAAAACCAAAAGGCATAGTTCACAGCACAGGAGGTTACCTGACCTTTATAAATTCCATCTATGATTGGGTTTTCGACATAAAGGAAGACAGCGTATATTGGTGCACGGCTGACGTGGGATGGGTGACCGGGCACAGCTCTATCGTTTATGCACCATTGATGCACGGGGCATCTATAGTTGTACACGAAGGAGCACCTGACTATCCAAGACCGGACAGATGGTGGGAAATAATCGAAAAATATAAGGTAACAATCTTTTACACATCACCAACCGCCATACGCATGTTCATGAGATATGGGGAAGAATGGCCTAAAAAACACGATTTGAGCAGCTTATCAATTTTAGGCACCGTAGGGGAGTCGATAAACCCAGCGGCATGGGTGTGGTATTTCAAAAACATAGGTGGAGAAGGCTGTCCCATAGTTGACACCTGGTGGCAGACGGAAACAGGGGGCGTAATGATTTCACCTGCGCCTGGCATAGGATTGGTCCCGCTGAAACCTGGATCTGCAACATTGCCATTACCTGGTATTGATGCAGATGTGGTAGATGAAAATGGCAAGCCCACGCCTCCAAGCGTGAGAGGTTACCTTGTCATAAAGAAGCCTTGGCCAGGCATGCTAATGACAATATACAAGGATCCTGAGCGTTATAAGCAAAGTTACTGGTCCAGGTTCCCAAATGTTTACTATACAGGGGATTATTGCATGAAAGATGCAGAAGGATACTTCTGGCTACTTGGCAGAGCAGATGAAGTTTTAAAGATCGCTGGGCACAGGTTGGGCACCATGGAACTTGAAAGCGCGGTTGTTTCCCATCCAGCGGTAGCGGAAGCTGCAGTAATCAGCAAACCGCATGAAATTAAGGGAGAAACTATCGTAGTCTTCGCGATTTTAAGAAAAAAATATGAACCCAGCGAAGAACTTAAAAAAGAATTAAAACAACAGCTAAGAAAATCTGTTGGGCCTGTTGCGACGCCGGAGGAAATACACTTCGTTTCAAAACTTCCGAAGACAAGAAGTGGCAAGATTATGAGAAGAGTTTTGAAAGCGATAGCGTCACAGATACCATTAGGTGATGTCACCACATTAGAGGATGAAGCTTCCGTAGAGGAAGTAAAACGGGAATATGAAGAATTCAGAAAAATGATGGAAAAATAAATGGTTTTAAACCCTATCGACTTCATTAAATGTGAAATATTCCAGTCCTAACAAATAGATTAAGCGCATTCATGGAAGTGCAGAATAGCGTTCATCCAGTTCTCTGATCAACGCCATCACTGGCGGTAGCTCTTTTTCATAAATCTTGATATCTTTGTGAACCGTGCGCCAAAGTTCATCGAGTTCCTTCGAACGATTGCCTCGCTCCCGATATTTGACCGCCTGCACGAGCATCGAGAGGTAATCTGCAGCATGGACGAGCTTGGCCTCGGGGCTGTGCTTCTCGCTATATTCCTGCCAAAGCTTCAGGTATTTTTCTTTATTTGGCAGCCTGCCCAAGAGATCTTCAAATGCTCTTTTTTCGAAGCGCTTTTTCGTGCCGGCGGGCCCTAGGTATTTTAATGCCGTGTAAGGGAAGTCGCCGATCGATGCCTCAGCCCAATCGTGCACGACCGCCATGCTGAGCGCTCGCTCCCGGTTCAGCTTTGTGCCCGTACGCTCGAGCTCGTCAGCCAGCAGAAGAGTAATCGCTGCGACATCGAATGTGTGCTGCGCCACATCCTCGACGTCGGTAAGCGAAACGTTGCAGAGTAGCCAGCCTGTGCGTGGCATTTGCTTGAGGTTATTGAGCCGCTCGAGGAGTTCGCGCAATTTCACCTAAACCACCACCAGTTTGGCCTGTTTGACGCCTCGAAGCGCACCTAGGCAATCGACAAGTTTGCGAATTTCCTCGGCCGGGCCCTTGACGATCAAAATTTCTAAGCAATTTTTAGGATCTACGTGTAGGTGCTGGACCGCGCTTATGAGACTCGCGCTTTCATGTTGGATGTCCATGAGCTCATCGGTCAGCCCCCGAACATCGTGCTCGTACATCACGAGGATTGCACCAAGTTGCTCGCCTTTCAGCTCGCTCCGCCAACGATAGCTCGCTAGGAAATCGTGTAACGCGTCTCGAACCGCCTCGGAACGGCTAGCGTAGCGCTGAGCCTTGAGCGAACG
>JAUWBP010000090.1 GCA_030601665.1 Hadesarchaea archaeon
TCAAGGCGAGTTGTCCTTGAGAGGATCGACCTCCTTTCAATGTTCTCGCCAAATGAGTCCGACTTTAAGGTACAGCTGAGTGATCTGAGGGAGAGGCTGGCAGAGTTGAACTGCACCTCCGTTATGACATCTGAGATAACGGAAGGTAAGGAAGAACTGAGCAGCGTTGGAGCGGAGATCCTGGACAGTGCCATCGTGCTCTACTATGAAGGGGAGGGTCTAACACGGGATAGGACGCTCGAGATAAGGAAGATGAGGGGTACCGAGCACAGCAACCGATTGCACTTTTTCGATATCACCGACAAAGGAATCGTAATAAAAGAGATGCCCAAAAGGCCCGGGATCCCAGGGCCTCGTCGAAAACCTATCGATGTCTTGTTCGACTCGCCATCGGGGGAATAGATGGGTCAAAAGGGTCATGAACTCATTACGGCAAAATAGAAGTGCCCAAGCCAACCGCTGTAAAAGGCGGGAAAAAATCCAGCCAAGATTTCATTTTTTAACAATAATTGTATAACATTACTTATAAAACAACAAAATAATATAGTACAACTTCGCATAGAAGCGTAGTGGTGGAGCATGTGAAATATTTCAAACGTAAAGCCGAATCGCCTCCGGTGAGTGAGCAACACGCGAGGAGACGAAGAAAGGAGCCCAGGATTGCTGCCCTCAAGAAGCGTGTCGAGGGCCAGCCGAAACCCGAGTATATAAAGGTCGGGGTTCCTGGATTTGACGAATTGCTCGAGAAGGGAATCCCCAAGGGTACGAACATCCTCATCACCGGGGGCCCAGGAACGGGGAAGACCATCTTCTGCCTCCAGGCGCTCTACAACGCGGCCCGCGAGGGGCACGACTGCCTCTATGCCACCTTCGAGGAGGCACCTTGGAGACTGCGGCAGCACATGTCAGAATTCGGCTGGGATGTCGAAAAAGTGGAGGAGAAGGGCACCCTCTGGAAGCTCACGATCGGAAAGGCTGGAAAACACGGTTCGTTGGTCATCCGAAAGCTCGACCCACTTCAAATAGCTCGCTCGGTCGAGGGGCTGCTGGAAAAAACCGCTGGGCGGCTTTCCATAGAATTGAGGGGGATACCTGAGCTTGTTCCAACCGCTCTAACTCCACACATGATAGTCCTCGACTCGCTTTCCGCTCTAGAATCAGCCTTCACCGGGAAACCAGGGGGCTACCGCATCTACATCGAGCAGCTCTTCAGGCTTTTCGAGAAGATCGGGGCAACCACTTTCCTGATAACCGAGATCGAAGAAGCCCCCCTGCGATACTCGCGCACGGGCGTCGAGGAGTTCCTCGCGGACGGGGTCTTCGTGCTCTACAACATCAAAACACGCGGCCTGCGGATCCAGGCGATCGAGATCCTGAAGCTGCGGGGGGCTAAGCACGAGCGAAAAATCGCCCCCATACAAATAACCTCCAAGGGGATAACTGTGTTCCCAGGCGAAACCATTTACGAGGCAGAAGAGCTGAAATAAAGGTTTTGGTGACGCACGAGGCGGGTACCTGAGGGGAATAATGTGAAGAAGTCGCTGGAGGTGCTCCTGGCCGGGCTGTTGTTGACTTTTACTTTCTCATTTTTCACTTCACTTGCCGATGCCACTTCGTGGTCAACAAGCTACGATAGCTCAGAAGCCAACATTTACTCGCTCGCGGTCTACGCAAACAAACTCTATGCAGGCAGCGCCTCTAATGGTATAATCTATGTCTACGATGGCAGCACCTGGTCTACGAGCTACGATAGCCCAGAAGAAGAAATTACCTCGCTCGCAGTCTATGGCGACAACCTCTATGCAGGCAGCGTCGCTAATGGTATAATCTATGCCTACGATGGCAGCACCTGGTCCACGAGCTATGACAGCCCCGGGTGGGGCGTTTACTCGCTCGCGGTCTACGGCAACAAACTCTATGCGGGCACCTACCCCAATGGTGTAGTCTATACTTATGACGGCACCACCTGGTCCACGAGCTACGACAGCGACCATTCCGACATTAACTCGCTCGCTGTCTACGGCAACAAACTCTATGCGGGAACCAGTCCTGATGGTGTAGTCTTAGTTTATGATGGCAGCACTTGGTCCACAAGCTACGACAGCTCCGAGGAAATCATTTACTCGCTCGCGGTCCACGGCAACAAACTCTATGTGGGCACCTACCCTGGTGGTCTGGTCCTAGTCTACGATGGCAGCACTTGGTCCGTTAGCCACGACAGCCCCGAAGAAGAAATTACCTCGCTCGCGGTCTATGGCAACAACCTCTATGCAGGCACCGGCCCTAATGGTCTAATCCTTGCCTTCGAGGAGGTTACGTTTAATTTCTCGTTAATCGCGTCACCGGACAACTTGACGTTAGCGCGTAGTGATTCGACTACCTCGACAATTACGATGAACCTCGTTTCCGGCACGGCTCAAACCGTGTCGTTGAGCGGGGCATGGGTGGGGACGGCGCCGACGGGGGTCAGCGCAAGTTTTAGTCCATCATCGGGCACCCCAACCTTTAGTAGCACCCTGACCTTGACCACGACCTCCACCGCGAGTGCTGGAAACTTTACCTATAGGGTCACGGGCTCAGGTGGTGGTTCAACGCGGACGGATCAAATTATAGTGAGGATAGCAGCGCCGCCATCAGTCCCTTCATTGTCGTCTCCGGGGAATGGGACGACAACCAATATCCTCACTCCGACGTTCGACTGGTCCGATGCCGCAGGGGCGGAGAGGTACACGTTGGAGGTAGCAACCGATAACAATTTTTCAACCATTGTTCGTACCAAAAGTGCAATAGAATCAACTGCGACCCTCTCCGAAACCGAAAAGCTGTCGTATGGAACTCACTACTACTGGAGGGTTAAGGGAACAAGCGATTTTGGGTCTGGAGATTGGTCATCAACTTGGAGCTTCACTGCCAAGGTGACCGTTCCGAAAGTCACGAGCTTTGAAATCGCTGCTGGAGCCACGTACACGAATTCCACTGGCATCCAGCTTACCATCACCGCACAGAACGCGGTCGAGGTGTCATTCTCGAGCGACGGGGTGGTCTGGGATGAATGGGAAACCTTTCAGGCCTCAAAATCTTATGCGCTATCGACTGGCGATGGCCCCAAAAATGTGTATATCAGGGTGAAGGACAACGTCGGTGACATCAGCCAGACATCGGTGGACTCGGTAACCCTAGATCAAACCTCTCCGAGTACCACGCATTCTCTTTCTGGGAACTTGGGTGCAGACGGCTACAAGAGCTCGGTGGTAGTCACGCTCACGCGCACGGACGCAACCTCCGGCGTCGAATCAACGAAATATCGGATCGATGGCGGCGAATGGCGAACGGGTGATACTTTTGTGATATCGGAGGATGGTGAGCACACCGTCGAATACTACTCAACGGATGCGGCAGGGAAAATCGAGGTAACTAAAACCTTCGAGGTAAAGGTCTACACCCCAACCACTATCCCACCCATCCTCTCCCAATACTGGTGGGCAATTCTATCGATCATCGTGGTGGCTGGGGTCGTTTCAACTTTTGTCACCCGGAGGGTAAGGCTCGCAAGCAGGCTCAAGCGGATCACGAGGGAGAAGGCGGAGCTC
>JAUWBP010000011.1 GCA_030601665.1 Hadesarchaea archaeon
AGTCCTTCTCCTTGATGTACCTCAAGACGAAGTAGTTGTTACCCATGAGTGTGTAACACCCCTTGTCTACGATTGGGATGTCGTTTAGCTCCTCGTGTGTGTGCCTCGCGCCTAAGGGGGGTGTAGCGGCTTCCATCAGGGTCGTGTAACCGAGCTTCGCGTATCTATACCCGGTCACAAACGTCGTGGGGACCGTGTACCCAACTCCGCTCCTCGTGACCCCTGTCCTCGAAACAGGATCCTTCCTGTGATCTTCAGGTCTGAATAACCTCCCGAGGTTAACCTTAGAACCAGCGATGTGGGTGTGGATCTCCACTCCTCCAGGTAGGACGATCAGCCCGGAGGCATCTATTTCCTTCCCATCAGCTTCCTCGACTATTTTTCCATCTTTGATGAATAGGTCCTTCTTTTCCCCATCTATCCCGTTCAAGGGATCGTAGACGGTGCCGTTCTTGATGATCAAGCCTTCACCCTCTCAATAATTTTTTTCAAAATTTCTCTGTCGGGTAAGAACTCCGAATCGATAACTTTTTTGAGCCTTAGGGGGATTCCGTCCATCCTGTAGGCGGTCCCATCGCACTCAATCCCAGCTATCGCCGAGGGGATTACAATTTTAGCGATTAGGGACGTGAGGTTGATTTTTGGGTCGATCACAATCGTTGGGATCCTAACCAAGTGCTCGGAAGCTTGGGCAGGGAAATGCGCAACGGGGTCGGAGGCTATTATGAGTGCGGCATCACATTCCCTGCGGGCCAAAATATCTACCGCAGAGAACTCGCCTGGATTGTAGACTGGGTAACCTTTGGAAAAATTGACCGCAAAGGGATAGCCAGTGCACCAGGTCATCACGTCGTTGGAACCAGACACGTTACCGTGGCCCCTCATGGGGTTTATGGTGAACTTCGTGTGGTCATTCAAATCCCTGACGAGGCGGAGAGCCGCGTCGACGTTCATGTGTTTCGCCCCCGTCATAGTAAGACCTAGGCCGAAGAATATCACCCCGAACTTGCAGCTCTTCATTTTTTCCACAAGCTGCGTGATGGTTTCAGAGGGCACCCCTGCGACATCCCCCACATCGTATCCCTTGACCGCCGCTCTGAATGCCGAAAGTAATTCGTAGTCTCGGCCGGGCTTAACTTTTACAAAAATATCGGCCATCTTTGAGGTCTTCGTTTCCCGCACATCCACATGCACTATTTCCCGACCTTTCCTTCCACTTTCAGTGTAGAGACCTCTTGGGGTTATCGAGTATCGCGTCGCGTGTCTGATGTGGGCTTCTGCCGGGTTACACCCCCAGAAAATCACTAGGTCAGCCCTGTTCCTGACCTCCCCTAACGTGCATTTCGCAGCTCCGCAATCTTGGACAGCTTGGATCGTTGGCCCATGGCAGACTGAAGTCGTGTTATCTATGGATGCCCCGATCAACTCGGCGAGCTCGACAGCCATTCTCTGGGCGTCGGTTTCGGTTGAGCTTAGGCCGTATATCAATGGAAAATCGGCCTTCTTCAAAATTTCCGCTGCTTCACCCAAAGCTTCTTCTATAGGCACTTCAACGAGTTTCCCATTTTTCTTTATCAGATGTTTGGCTCTATCTTTGGCATGATTTAAAAATTTACTTCTGGAGAATTCACAAGCATTTTTAACATCAGCTATCCTTTCACCCTCCGTTACAACCTCTATGTCATCACAAAGACATCCGCAAAGGGTGCACACGATGTTTTTGTAAATCATTTGATCTCCTTTATCCGTTCTATGACATTTGCGATCGTCAGTACATCTTTGTCCGTTGCTGAAATCTTCGCCTCAACGCCCTTGTAATCCGGCATCCCGGTTCCTTGGGTATCCGCGCTTATCATCATATTTGCCCAGGGCCCGTAGGGCATGAAAGCAATTCCGCGGTCTATTCTCGACTCCTTGCATCTGACGACGGCTGAACCGAATTTGGTTCTAACTTCTACATGTTCATCCTCTTTGGCACCGATCTTTTTCATATCATTTTCATTCATCATGATCACGGCGACGTTGTTGGAATATTCCTCAGAAGTTTTACCCATTTCTAAACTTATGCCCTGTTTTGTCGTCCTTCCACTTATCAAAATCACTTTCATGTAATTCATCTCATCCTTTCTCTAGTTCTAATGTAAAGCGGGGTATTTTTAGCTTATCCGTAAAAATGATTTGTGCAAGTTGTGGGAAAGCTATCAGCAGAAGATTTAAACAAAAATGGAACATACGCAAACTTGTAGCGAATATGGAAAGGTAAAATAAATGAACATACCATATGGGGAACTAAAAACGACTGTGGTCGGTAGCTTTCCCTTACAACACTCTTTGGACAACATGCGTAGGGCGCTTACAGATCAGATCGAAGCTGGGGTAAATTTTCCCTGTTATGGGCAACTCCTGGACATGAATTTAATGTTTCTAGAACCGTTGGCAAAGGAAAAATGTGGAATCGAAATGATTGGGGGGGAGGCTTGGATTACCGGCTCATTAGAGGTTCCAAAGAGGCCCATAACCCTCGAGTTCTTGGAATTCGCTCAAGATTACCTCAAAAAGAATCCATCCGAAGAGGTCGACGGGATTAAAATACCCATCACAGGACCAATCACCCTCTCCTCCGTGGCGAAGGTTTCCGAAAAACATCATGCAATAGAGTACCCAGATTTTATCCTAGATTTTTCCAACATCGTGGTTGAACTCGCGAAATGGTACGACAAAGCGGGGGCGGGGCTGATAATGATCGATGAACCTTCTTTGGGTTATGCCGTATGGCTTGGAATAGAGCCAGATGTGCTAATCGAAGCGATCAATAAGCCCATAAAAGCGATAAAGAGCGCCCTCCCTTCGGTTCACGTATGCGGCGACGTTTCCACTGTCACGGACATCCTCATCCAATCGAAAGCTCTAATTTTAGATCACAGCTTCAAGGACTTTTCAGCCAACTTGGAATCCTATTCCAAGGACATTTTAGAGAAAGCTGACAAAATGATAGGTTTCGGCTGTGTGAGCTCAACACCAGACCCACAGCTTTTCTTGGACATTCGAGCTGGAAAGGCACAATGGGCGGAAGCAGTCGAATCGGTAGATGATATAGAAAGGTTGATCCTCGAGGGAGGGAGGAGGTTCGGGCTCGAGAGGTTACTCATAGATCCAGATTGCGGATTTGGGGGGATGAGAGAGTACTTTAAAGACGACACGGGGCAGAGGATAGCGACTGAAAAGCTGAAAAATATGGTCGAAGCTGTGAGGAGGGTGAAAAAAAATTTGGGAGTTCCCCGTAGTTAGTGATTATTTCCAGATGAGCAAGCGTGATATATTGAGAATCCACATTAAAACGCCCTCGCGGTTGCATTTCGGGATAATTGATCTCAGCAGAAGCTTGGGTCGCAGCTATGGTTCAGTGGGTTTAGCGATAGAAGGACCCGGGTATGAAATCTTCGCCGAGAAAAGCGAGGGGCTTGAAGTACTTGGGCCGGAAAGGGATGCAGAACAAGCAAGAAAGATTGCAGAAAAAGTGATACAAATTTACAACATTCCACATCAGGTCAAAATAAACATACTTGAGAGCATCCCGATGCACGTAGGGCTGGGCTCCACGACCCAACTGACGCTGGCGGTGGCAACAGCTATCACGAAGCTCTTTGGGGCGAAGGCTTCATCCGTTGAGCTTGCAGAGAAAATGGGCAGGGGAAAAAATTCGGGTGTGGGAACCTACGCTTTTATGGAGGGTGGTTTCATCGTGGATGGGGGAATCAAGGAGGGGAATTTTCCGCCACTAATCTTCAGACATGATTTTCCTGAAGAATGGCACTTCGTAATCGTTACACCGGAGATTGAGAGAGGTCTTGATGAAAAAACTGAGGAGGAACTATTCAACCAAATAACAGCTTCGCCCGATATTGCCCGGAGGATTTGCCATTCACTCGTTATGAAAATGCTGCCATCCATTGTGGAACGTGACATAGAAGGTTTTGGGAAGGTTTTAACTGAGGTGCAAAGGCTCGTTGGGGGAGCTTTCTCCTCCTATCAAGGAGGCGTGTTTGGAAGTCGGGTAGCTTCTGATATCGTGAATCGGATGCTGAAGGATGGAGCGTACGGGGCTGGACAGAGCTCTTGGGGTCCGACGGTTTATGGGTTGGTTGAGGGTAAGGCTCAGGCGGAGGAATTCAAAGAAAGAATTTTGGAGTTCTTGAAAGGTAAAAACTACAAAGCTAGCTTAAAAGTGGTCAGGTCAAACAATAGAGGAGTTAAGGTGGAGATCAAGGCCTAAAAGGAATTTTCTCCTCCAATTTTTGTCTTATGTTTTTTCCTTTAGGATGATAGATATGGTCCAACGCTGTACCTTTCGCATTTTTGATATCCATCCACTCGATGAGCTCTGCAAATTTACCCCCTGCCAAACCATCAGCGACGATCGCGTATCCTTGAGCCGATTCTTTGACCCTTTTCGCTCCCCGAAGCCACCCGATCCTCTTCACTGGCGCGAATTTGCCAAGCCTCTCTAGCAGTTCATCCTTAACCCTTTCGATTTTCGTCAACCTGCCTGAAATCAAAATCTCTTTGGGACGGGGGACCGTGGCCATAGTCGAAGCGACGCT
Source organism: Hadesarchaea archaeon (assembly GCA_030601665.1). Lineage (GTDB taxonomy): Archaea > Hadarchaeota > Hadarchaeia > Hadarchaeales > Hadarchaeaceae > DG-33. Next base: position 4,602 of record JAUWBP010000011.1, read on the forward strand.
CTTCACTATACCCTCGATCGTTGCTCCCCACGCCACTTCACAGCGTTCATCGGCGTCTACGCATTTGATCAGCTCCTCGGGGGAGAGCTTGCCAGACACGGAAATTCCACCACCCGTAAACATATCCACTTTTTCCCAGTCCCCGACTAGCTGCATGAGCTCCGCGTCCATGCCGCCCGCAGTTAGAAATCCGATTCCGCCCGTGGTTCCGCCGATCCCATCGACAATTTTTCCTTCACTTATACCAAGAACTGAGTTATAACCAAAGCCCATCTCAACAAGGATGAAGGAGACCTCGGAGTATGGAATGTTTAGCCTTTTCGCCTGGTCATAAACCCCGAGGGCGCCGATGCACATCTTGTCAACCGTCCCCATGTCGAGCTTGTTGATTTTTCTGTGTGCGGGCACTGTGGGGAGTTCGATCACGCCTGGAATGTAACAGACCGGCCAACCCCTGCGCTTCATCTCCATCGCTGTTTCGGTCATAGCTGAATAGACCATTATTCCGACGTCACCTTTTTTTAAAGCAGCCTCTAAGTCTTCCTTCTTCAGGAGGAGTATGTAGGTAAGATACCAGTCCCTCAGGGTTTGGATATTCAAATTTCGCAGATAAGTTAGCTCGACGCCGTATCCAGAGGGGCCGGCTATCAAATCTAGTGGCATCGCTTTTTCAGTGGCTTCGATCAACAGCTCCGGTTTTTTAGCAACCTCAGGGGTGTCTAAAATCTCCTCAAAGTACACTTCTCCATTTTCCAGCCCACATAAATCGAAACTCTTTGTCCCAGGATCTATGCCCAAAACTCTCATCAATTCATCCCTCCGTAAAGTCAATCTGATTTTTCATCTTTTCCTTGTGGGTACTTCAAAAAAGCTCTTTCTCCTGCAGATAGCTCCTGCCTGATTTCATAGCAATTTCGGCTTTCTGGAGTTCGCGCCCCAAGTATGCGGCGTGTTCGATTTCGTCAATCAAGCCTCTTTCGATGATCTCGTCGCATATCTCCTGGGCGGTTTTCCCTCTTATCACGATTTGTGGGTCTCTTCCAGCGTACAGGATGGCAACTATCTCAGATTTGTCGACGAAAATTTTGAAGAAACCTTTTGGATCAAGCTTAAACTTCCTCTTTGCCGATGCATGGATTGCCTTTGCCATCTTCTCGACGTTTTTATTATATAGGTCGAAAACCTTTCTTTTTTCCTTCAGGACCAGCAGGTCCAACCCCAAATCCTTGGGAACGGTGGACCTTAGCTTCGATATCGTCATCATCTCTCTCGCCTTCCTGACCTCTGCAACATTTCCCCTGGTTTTATCGCTCGCTTCCACGGTGAGCACTAAATTTACCCCTAGTTCGCTTGCAGCTCCAACAAGCAAAGCAGTCATGCCAATTGAATCTGCATCGTAAAGCTCAATCACGTTTCCTACCCCCATCAGGATCGGGAGTTCTGGGTTAAGTCCCCTCAACTCGTAGAAGGACAGCAAGGACTCAGCAAATCCCCGGTTAACGGGTTCTAGAATGGGATCGGCTATCACGCGTTCGTATCCGAGTTTCTCCGATTTTCCCACCAGTTTCATTAAATACTCGGCTTTCTCCGTTGGCGCGCGTGGATAATGACCACGTTTGGGATCTATTGGGACGAGGACAGCGGGTACATCAAGATTTTGGAATTCATCGATAGTGGCCCCGTTTATGCTTAAGATTAAATCAATTTCACATTCGATGGCTTTTTTGATTTCAGCTTTGTTAAAAGTGTCGATACTTATCGGGACCTCGAAATTATCCCTTAGGGTGGATACGAGCCTCGGAATTTCATCCGCCATCTCCCTATCCGCGAGCATTCCGATATCAATGATTTCAGCCCCGCTTTCGAGGTATCGTCTGGCGACTTCGATGATTTTCTCATCTGAAAGGAGAGGGGCATCGGCTATTTCCCCGATGACCCTCGGGGGAAAATCTTTACCAGCTGCAACCGCTGCCTTGCCATTCCCAATCAAGAAATTATGGGGTTCAGAAAGTTTTTCTTTTGCGACTTCTTCGGCCATTTTTATTTGTTTTCCTATTGAGGCTTTGATTTCAGAATTTAGGAGCTCGCATGCTGGTTTCTCTTTTGAAAGCTCTATTCTATCTAGATTGTCCAGCACGAGGGGGATATCTGCGGCATATTTCGGCCCCTTAAAAGTAGGCAACCCAATCTCCTTCTCTACACTCTTCAAGTCGGATCTCACTAGTCCCGGAACGAGGATCATCGAGAGGCCATTCAATTTGATCTTTTTTAATTCATTTATCAGAAGCTCGGAAGTCATGAATGATGCGACGGAGATGGGCAAGACTTTCACATCAGAAGCTAGAGCGCTCTCGGCGGCATATCTCCAAACGAGCTTTTCAGCGAGCTCTGCAGTTACCAACAAGATTTTCTTACTCATAGGTATCACTCATAGAACTTTACTCAGAGTTTTTGGAATCTTTTTCGGACTATTGAGTACAACATAGTTTTTGTTTTTCCGCATCTTCTTGACGTTTTCGATATCAATTTTTCTGGGGGCAACTGTAACTCTTTGGCCAAAAGTGACCGCGCCATGGGGGCACTTTTTGAGGCAAACGCCACACCCTTCACACTTGGTAAGGTCTATTTTTGGCAGGCCGTCCGAGAGAACTATTGCTTCATATAAGCAAAGAGCAATTATCGTGCACGCCTCGCACTTCAGACAAATTTCTCGGTTTATCACATACGGAAGTCTTGTTTTTTTAACCCCAATTTGATCACTCGGAACAATTATTATCGGTACTCCTCCCTTCTCAGCCTGTGCGATGGCGTTTGTGACTAAGGTATCAGCGATTCCAGCGATAATTTTTGCAACCGTATTCGCACTCGCAGGTGAAACGATTAGAGCATCGTAGGTTCCTCTTAGGAAGCGTCCCGCTATCGGGAAGGAGGGCTCCTGCTCGCTTTCAAGGATCACTTCTCGGTAGTAATTGCCAGGGCAAATCTTGTTCAGCTTTTGTCGGAGCTCGTAAATGCGAACGACTCTTTCTCCAGCTGAAGTTATGAAGCACGACACCGAATGCGTTCTTGCTAGTTTCTCCATGACATCGAATGTTTCGTGAAGAAAATATCCTGCCCCTGTTATGCACCATCCAATTTTTCTCAATTCAATGCCTCATCTCATTTTTGAAGAGATTTTTTATTTTTATCATCAGGTTTAGGTCCCCTGAGTGAGGGGCGATTCGCCGACATTTTTCTACATAATCACTAAGCTCGAGGAATTTTCTTTTCGCCACTTCATCTCTACCGTTTTTCAACGCTTCTTTTATCCGGGTTGCCAGTATTGCGGACTCGATTACAAAGAATTCGGATCTCTTGAACGGATGGATTGTCGGATTCATTGCCTCGATATTTTTCACCCGCGCGGTAATGTGAGCCACTTCTGAACTGCCGATCTCGTCCGAAATCTTTGTCCGCTCTACCTTCTCAACCTCAATCTCCACGTGGGCATCAGTGTTGGCTAGTCTAGGTGCGTTCACGGTCCCCGGTTTTTGGAATTCAAGCGCAATTTTACCGAAGCGGGAGAATCTTTTTAGAGCTAGGGGCACCAGCAGATTCACATCCCTCACGATATTTATAACCGCGGCCCGAGATTGAACGATATTCCGAAAGGTTCTGGTGTTGGTGAAAATTCTTAGCAACACCCTTGAGCCTCCCATTGTCCTAACACCCACGACTGATGCGTGGGGCTTTTTGTCAGGCGAGAACGTGGTCAGAACAATTTCTGCCGGAGATTGCTTTGTCAGTCCTATTTTCGTTAAGGAGGACATAACTTGCATCTTCATTTTAAGGCCTCAACCCGTCGAGGATTGCTAGCATTAGAGAAGACGATATAAGGTCGGCTGTTGTTCCTGGATTTATGGTTTTTTCCCTCAGCTCTTCGTCAAGTTCCGTGATGAGGACTCTCCCTGTCTTTGTTGACAGCCCTCCTTCCTTAATGATGGCTTTCGCCTTTTTCGAGACCTTTTCCGCAATTTTTTTGCCATGTATCCTTTGCACGTAGGTATCAGGATATTTTGAGAGTATCTCGAGAAAGCTCTGGACAGTCGTCGTATTCATGTTTTTAGTTTTCCCGTACAATTTTTTTACGAGCGGATAACCGAATTCAAAAGTTATCTGCATGTCAGTGACCCATTCTCTGGATATGTTGTCCCACCCTGAGCTCATGTTCATTATCTCATAGAGCGAGATTTGTTCCTCTTTTATCCTTTTTCTCGATGCCTCATTCTTTAGATCGAGTTCATCCACTTTCCCAAGACCTTCCGGGTTCGCGATTAAGATTGCATCGTAGACGTTTAGCGCATCCTCAGGGGTCGTGGATTTCAGGACACATGAGAGGTTTGCCCTAAGTTTTTTCATTTGGATTTTACCTTCCTTGCCCAGCGTTATTCCTGCTGCTGCAGCAATCGGCATTAGGAGCAGCACGATGCCCAGATTTGTGTTCCCATCTCTTTGCCATTTCATTGTGTTTCCAATCGCGCTTTTTATTGTCCCTCCAACTCCAATGTCCGCCGATTTGATCTCTCCCTTTCCAACCCTGAATCCTTTCTTGGCCACATCGAGCAGAACGGGACCTATCGCGATGGAGCTCGCTATAAAATGCTCGAACGTCATCCCCTTGAGATCCGCAGTTCTGTGAACATTTCCCGGCTTTGGGTATCCGCTAACCTCCAACGCGGACGCGAGCTGTGCAGCCCTTGCTATATCTTCGACATCCATCAAAACCACCTACTCGGCCCCTGTTTATTTTCTACGTTACCGTCATTTAACAACCTATGAAGGATTCACACCCTTGTGAAATTAACCGCCAGACTTGGCCCGTTTTTTCTTCACAAGTTTTCCGAGCCCACGCTTCCGAATCATCGTTTTGATCTCTCGCTCGGAAGGCTGCGGGGGCAAGGGGGGAGCGGGTGCTCGAGCCAGCTTCGCCCTGAACATGCTGATGATTTTGCCTGCAACGAACATATACGCGAGCACCACCACGCAGAAGTAGAGCGGTTCGAGCGCGAGCGCCATGGATGTGACAATTGCTGGTCCAACGATTGCGAGCCCGACCGCTAGGGCAATCATAATCGTTTTGACCTTTCGGCGGCGGTAAAGCACCATAAGCTTGCCGCCCAGACCTAAGAGCAGCGCCTCCAGCCCAAAAGCCAAAGAACCGATGAGAAGAATTAGGTAGATGATATCGATGGCGCTCAACCCTGTCACCAATCGAGCTAGGGCGACAGGAGATTTAAAGGGTGGACGAGCGGGTGCCCGCCGCCGTATGCTTGTGATTTTAAACCGCTTGGGCGCCGAGTTCGAGCTCTGGCGTCGTTACACCGATGACCCATTCCTGCTACTTGTTGGCACCATACTCTCTCAGAACACCAACTGGCGCAACACTCGCGCGGCCTACAACCGCCTCATCACCAAGTTTCATACGCCCGGACAGCTCGCGAGGGCGGAGGTACGGGAGATCCAAAAGTTGATCAAGCCCGCTGGTCTCTACCGGATGAAATCCAAGCGCTTGAAGGAGGTAGCGCGCATAGTGCTCGAGCGATATCACGGGGACCTAAGTACTCTGCTTCGAAAGCCGTCCGAGGAGGCGCGCCGAGAGTTGCTCTCCCTGCCCGGCATTGGCTACAAGACTGCTGATGTGGTACTGGTCTTCGGGGCGGGACGTGACGTGCTGCCGATTGACACCCACATTTTTAGGGTCTCGAAGCGTCTTGGTTTCGCTCGACCCAAGGCCAGCTATGAAGAAGTCAGATCCGAACTCGAGGAACTCACGCCTAGAGGCCACCGCGGCGAGGCCCACGTGCTATGGATTCAACACGGCCGGCGTTACTGTCTCGCCCGCAACCCGCTGTGCGACGAGTGCCCGATCAACGACCTCTGCCCAATCGGAATTCGTCGTGCAAAGCGTGCACGGCTTTAACAGCGTCCCGCTCGCTGGTCGCGAAAGAGATGTTGAGTTCCGAGGACCCTTGAGCGATCATGAGGATGTTTATTCGATTGCGTCCCATCGTATTGAAAACTCGTGCGGCGACTCCGGGTGTCCCCTTCATCCCAGCCCCGACCGTTGCGATGACGCTCGCGTTTCTGTCGCAGGTGATGCTCCAGTCGATCCGACGTTTGGCGAACTCCATGCGCAGGGCGTGGAGGGCGGCATCCAGTTGCTTTCGGTCGACGGCGAAACTTATGTTTGCCTGCGAGGAGCTCTGGGAGATCATGAGCACCTTGATCCCCGCCCGCCCGAGGATGTCGAACACAGTAGCAGCCACCCCCAAGGCACCTATCATCCCTGCGCCCCCTACTGTGACCAGCGAGACGTTCTTGCTCGCGGTTATCACCTTGACGATACCTTCGATGCGCTTGGGTTTTCGAACGATCAACGTGCCCTCACGCTCGAGTTTAAAGGCGTTGCGTACGCGCACCGGGATGTCAAATTCCATCGCAGGTTCAATCATCTTGGGGTGGAGCACCTTCGCCCCGAAGTAAGCAAGCTCCGTTGCCTCGAGGTAGGAGATGACCTCGATTACCCTGGCGTTAGGCTCAGCCTTCGGGTCGGCGGTCATGATCCCATCGACATCGGTCATGATCCATATTTCATCGACACCCAAGCTTGCGCCGAGGATGGACGCCGTGTAATCCGAGCCACCCCGGCCAAGGGTCGTCACGATACCATCTTCGGTACCGGCTATGAACCCGGTTACTACAGGAACTTCCCCAGCAGCGAGAATTTTGTTCAAGCGCCGGTGGACTAGTTTGCGGGTTTTTTCGAGCAGCGGTCGAGCCTCGGTGTGTCGGTCGTCCGTGAGGATTCCCGCCTCGAACCCCGTCAGGTGTTTGGAGGGCACCCCCAGCGACCCGATGGCCCCCGCGAGGATAGGTGCGGAGAGACGCTCGCCGAAGGATAGCACGAGATCCTGTGAGCGCGGCGAGAGCTCGCCCAGATAGGAGATGCCCGTGAGCACGCGTTGTAAATTGTCGAGAGCACCCCTGACCGTTCGTGTGGTCTGGTAAAGGATATCCTTATCGGCGATGGCGCCCCTGCACGCTTCGAAGTGCTTGTCCGAGATGCGCTTCATGAACACAGGGATCAATTGCTTGGGGTTCGCGCGGGGCTCGACGAGTTTGCTCGCAATCGTCGCGAGTTCGTCGGTGACACCTGACATGGCAGAGGTGACAACCACGAGCTGATCGCGTTTTTTGTATCGGTCGACAATCAACTCAGCTGCTTTGCGGATACTTTTGCCGTCTTTGACGGGGACACCACCAAACTTGATCACAAATCGCATTCTATCACCTGGCTAGCTTTCAGCTTCTGGTTCAATCACATAATATGCGTCGATTGCTTCGCAGATATTTTTCGCGAGCGCGTGATAACACATGTCGGCGTCGACCTTTTCAGTAGCGATGTTCATTACGTAGTCACGGCAGGTGCAGAAATTGCGGACAACTTCATATTCATCAGCCTTCCCTCGTACAAACCATCGCCGTCCTCTCTTTGTGACGCACCTTCGCTTGATGACTTCTAAGGCCCGCTTCCCCCGCCCGCCATAAACATCCATTATCCCCCGTTCGAGCTCTGGACTGAGCACCTTACCGCGCTTCAGGCGCTTGAACAGCTCGTCCCTCCCGCGCTGGAACGCTGCAGAAACCATCCTCGTCCCCACCTTAATTAATCACACACCAACATTAGAATAAAGTTGATGATGGATCAAACTCTAGCTCTGTTGCGAAAGCACGGCATAAGGCTTAGCAAGCGAGCGGGGCAGCATCAAGTCATAGACCCCACTGTTTTGGAGCAGATGGTTGATTACGCCGAACTCTCGCGCGATGACGTGGTACTCGAGGTAGGTGCCGGGATAGGAAATTTGACACTTTTGCTTGCCGCGCATGCTGGTAGGGTGATTACGGTGGAACGAGATAGAAGGCTCATGAGAGTCCTAGGAGAGCGGTTAAGGGTCCACTCGAATGTAAAACTGTTATGCGGGGATGCGTTGCAGATTGAGCTTCCCAAGTTTAACAAAGTCGTCGCGAACCTCCCTTACGGCATCTCCTCGGACATCACGTTCAGGTTGCTCAAGCGCAAATTCGAGCTGGCCATACTGATGTATCAGCGGGAGTTCGCCGAGCGGCTCGTGGCGAAACCGGGTTCCGATGATTACGGCCGCCTGACGGTGAACGCTTACTATCGAGCAAGCCTCGAGTTGTTGAGGGAGGTGCCGCCAGAGGCATTTTTTCCACAGCCAAAAGTCACGTCGGCGATTGTCAGGCTCAAACCCCGAGAGCCACCGTTCGATGTCGCAGATGAGAGCATGTTTTTTAACGTGGTTCGGGCGCTGTTTCAGCATCGGCGTCAGCGGGTGCGGAACGCGCTATACCGTTCGTTCGGTGAGGTATTCCCTGGTGTGAAAGTATCGAAGGTAGAGAGGCGGGCGACGATAGATCAGAAGCTCCCTAAAGCGCTCGCCGAAACCCCTGTCATAGACCTTGCACCAGATAAATTTGGCGTGATAGCTAACCTACTTACTTCTCCATGAAGTCCTCGGGCTTGGGCGGCTCCGGTTTCAGCCCCTTGCGCTTTCGCGCGTCCCGAACGACCTGCTCCTGAAGCTCCTTGGGCAACTGCTCAAATTTTTCGAATTCCGTCCCCCAGATCGCCCGCCCCTCGGTTTCGGAGCGCATCTCCGCGGCAAGCCCGAAGGAATTTGCCACCGGCAGCGAGGCTTTGATGATCGCGATGTCTTCCTCCGACTCCATGGTGAGGATTCGTCCCCGGCGCCCCTGGATGACCTTGGTGGCGCCACCCATGAACTCCTGCGGCACCCGCACCTCGAGCTTGAGCCGGGGCTCGAGCACGGTAGGGTTCGCCAGAAGGATTCCAGCCTGAATCGGGCGCCTGACAGCCGGGATGATTTGAGCTGGCCCCCGGTGCACCGAATCCTCGTGCAGTGATGCGTCGTCGATGAGCACCTTGAGCCCGCGCATAGGCTCGCGCATCAGCGGCCCCTCCTCGACGACCTGCTTGAAGGCATCGATGGTGTAGTCTTCGACCTCGTGCATGTACTGTACGCCCTTGCTGTCGTCGACAAGAATGTTCGCACCAATGATGGAAACCACGTTCCGCGCGGTGCGGGTCTCCCATCCCAGCTCCCGGAGCACGTTCGCGCGCTCCTTCCGTTCCTGCTTTTGGACGATCTTACCCTCCTTGATCGCTTTGACCACCCCTGGTTCGAGGGGTTCGACTGCGATGAGGAATCTATTGTGTTTGTTTGGCGACTTGCCCTCGACGTGCTCGGCCTTACCGAGGAGCGCCTCGCGGTAGACGACAATCGGCTCCGACGTTTTCACCTCAAGCCCAGCCTCCTTGAGCTTGTATTCGACGATCTCGAGGTGGACCTCGCCCATCCCCGAAACGAGGTACTCTCCCGTCTCCTCGTTGATCTTTATCTTTATATTCGGGTCCTCGCGGGAAATCTTCTTGAGCTGGTTTATCAATCGGGGCAACTCCTGGAAGTTCTTGGGCTCAACGGCGACGGTGACAACTGGCTCGCTTATGTAGCGGAGTTCCTCGAAGCCCTTCCCTTCTATTCCCAATTCGACGAGAGTCTCACCGACGTGGGCTTCCTTCATGCCTATGACTGCCGCGATGTTCCCAGCCGGCACTCGGTCGACCATCACGCGGTCAGGTCCCATATAAACGCCCACCTGCTGAATGCGTGCATCCCGTCCCGCGCTCACCAGCCTCACGGCCTTTCCCTTTTCGAGCGTTCCCGAGAAGACCCGACCCGTCGAGATGACTCCGGCCTGCTCGTCCACGATGATGTCGGTGATCACCATGCACACCTTGCCCTCCTGGTTGCACGTGATCATGTCCTTGCCGAGCTCGCTTTCCACGTCGCCCTTCCATATCCTCGGG
>JAUWBP010000093.1 GCA_030601665.1 Hadesarchaea archaeon
CATGAATGTATCTTTCTGCTGTTAAATGTTCTTTTAATTTTATTATGTCTTTATCGGATACGCATTTACATCCTTGTCCGGCAATGATAATGTGCTTTAAGCTCTCTGGTAAATCTATAGCCTTATCACCGAAATAATAGAACTTTTTCTTTGAAATCAAAACATTCTTTGCTTTCTCAGGTGGCAAATAATTACTTTCCTTACGATATCTTTCTCGGAATTGAGGATGGGGTAGCGCCTCTTCTACTTCCATAGCGTATATCAGTTTGTTTGGTTTCCCTGTTTTGTTCCCACCTATGCCGATTATCCAGATGCCTTTTTTTGCGCATCTCTCTATGGTGCTTTTACACCCACCCAATATACAAATGCCATATTCTATGTTTGGTGCAAATCCCTTGTCGTATTTTATCATATAAACGTAGTTTTTTGCTATATCTTTTTTTAAACAGCCCAAGGTTCCCATATAAGGTATGATTCACATACATCCCTCATTGAAATGTTACTCATTTACTGTGCAATACAGCTTTCATTTCATCTATTTTTTTCTTAAGAATTTCTATTATTTTTTGAAATTTTTCGGGGGTATTTTGTAATAGTAAGCTAAGGCTACCGACAAGAAACAAGTAAGCGCATATCATTCCTCAAGAGACTGGGGTAACCCAAACTCTTCTAGCTTTTCTCGCTTAGGCCTGCCCTCAGTATCCCAACCTCTAATCCCGTAATATTCGTCTAGCATTCGATTGAACTCTTTTTTGCCGAGCTTAATCCCCTTCGCTGGGCCACTCGGAAGTGTCTCGCTCAACAGCCTGGGCGGCAGGGTATCGTCCTTCCGCGAGATGCCATCTCGCACGGCAAGCAAACGTTCGAGGTTATAAATCCGCTCCCCTACCTTGAGCAACTCCTTGACGTTGAGGTTCCAGCCCGTCGTCACCGCGAGCACGCGCACCATCTCCTCGACTCCTATCGCCCGGCCTCCTATAATGCAGACGCCTAACGAGTCCATCACCGCCCGTATGTTTTGTTTCTCGAAAACGAGCTTCGCCTTTTCCTCGGTAGAAAACCGGTCGTACTTTGGGGCGAAGACTTCAGCCGAAAGAGTCCAAGCCTTGAGGTGGCAACCGCCTCGACAAGCTGTGGCATAGGATAGCCCCATCCCCCAAGCCCCTCGGGGGTCGTAACCGGCCAATTCCAAGCCTTTGACGTGCATTGCAAAAACTTCCGAGCTCCTTCCAATTTTCCTCGCTGCGTTGCGCACACCTTCAGCGAGCAGTTTGCCTATGCCCTCTCGAAACGCAATCTTGCGGATGAGCTCAACTAAAACCCTGTGGTTGCCGAACTTGAGCTCTAGATCATTGACATCGCGCTCGCTCAGCAAACCCCGCTCGAAACACTCCATCGCGAAGCCGATCACGTTGCCAGCCGAAATCGTGTCCATACCGTAGCGATCACACCACATGTTGGCGGCTGCAATCGCATCGAGACGATCTACACCGCACTGCGCTCCGAACGCCCACAGCGTTTCGTACTCCGGTCCTTCAACAAAAGTATTTGCGTACTCGCCTTCCGCTACGACGCTGTACTTGCCGCAGGCGATTGGGCACGCATAGCAAGCGGTATCTTTTTTCACTAGCTGTTCGCGCATGGTCTCCGCATTGATGTGCCCTGCACCCTCGAAAACCCCAGCTTGAAAGTTGCGCGTGGGAAAAATGCCACCCTCGTTGACGGGATCTACGAATTGTGTGGTGCCAAACTTCGAAAATTCTTGGACGGCTTCGTTTCCCCTCATCTCCGCAATCAGCTCCCGCATGAGCGTCATGAGCCCCTCTTCGTCCGCCACCTCAATCCCGCCATGTCCCCGCGCTGCGATCGCTTTGAGTTGCTTCGATCCCATCACCGCCCCGGCGCCCCCTCGGCCGATAGAGCGGGAATCGGTTTGTATGTTGGCAAACCTCACAAGGTTTTCGCCTGCTTGACCTATGCTGGCAACGCGTGCGCGTTTGTCCTTGAGCTTCTTTCGGATCGTGACCTCAGTCTCCTCGGTCGTCAGCCCCCAGAGCTCCCCTGCATCGTGAAGCTCGGCTTTGCCATCTAGAATATTCAACCACGTTGGACTTGCGGCCTTGCCTCGCACGATGATGCCGTCGTAGCCAGCGAACCTCAGCTCTGCGCCAAAGAAGCCGCCCACCGAACAACATAGGTACATGTTCGTCAGCGGGGATTTCGTAGTCGCTTCCCAACGCGGGCATGCCGGTAAATGGGTACTGGTAGCTGGGCCTGTCATGAAAATCAGGACATTATCGGGTGAGAGCGGGTCGACTCCAGGTTTGAGTTCCCTGTAGAGCAGCGCTGCTCCGAAACCGCGCCCACCCAGAAAAGCACGAGCAAATTTTTCTGGGGTCTCCTGCTCCTCAATTGCACCGCGCGTTAAATCGACGCGTAAAATCTTACCCGCATAGCTAAACATCTTGTCCCTCCTTGTCCTCTTACGTTAACATTTATAGAATTACCCGAGTTCGTCTAACTGGATGCTAAGATGAGGGTCAAAATCTATACCACACCAGTTTGTCCTTACTGTCGGATGGCAAAAGAGTTCCTGACGCAGCGCGGCGTCGAGTTTGAGGAGGTGAACGTGCAGGAGAATCGCGGCGCGGCGCTCGAGATGATCCAAAAGACCGGCCAGAACGGCGTCCCGGTAATTGAAATCAACAACAAGATTATCGTCGGTTTTAACCAAGAGAAAATCATCGAGGCTCTAGGGCTATGAACGCAGAACAACTTCGTGCCATCCTCGAGCGATATGTCAAGTCACAGGGTTTCCAACTGAACCCGGATGAAAAAATCCTTGATCTTATAATCCAAGGGTTACTCCAGAACGAGCAGAAGTTTGGCCTCCGCTATTGTCCCTGCCGCGCGATCACCGGCGACCCCGAACAGGATCGGAAAATCATTTGCCCGTGCATCTACCACAAGGACGAGCTCAAGCAGATGGGGCACTGCCACTGCGGGCTCTTCGTGGCTAAGAAGTAACACTTTTTGGTGTGTGGGGTTTAAACGAAAAAGGAGGTGAAAGGATGGCTCAAGAAGTGCACCTAGTCTTACTTTCCAACGACCCCGATAGGGCATATCCCGCACTGATGCTAGCACTCGGCGCCGCCGCAAAGGGGCTGAAGACGGAGATTTACTTCGCCATGAAGGGTTTGGACATCGTGCGCAAGGGAAAGGCCAAGGAGATAACCATGCAAGGAGCTCCGCCGCTCGGACAATTCCTCGACGACGCGAAGAAGCTTGGGGTAAAGCTCTGTGCCTGTGCCCCGTCAAGGCAAATGCTCGAACAGATGGGAATCAGCGAGCAAACCGTTGAGGGCGGCGTGAAGCTAGAAGACATGATGGGGTTCTTGGAGCGGGCGTTGCCGGCCGCGAAGGAAGGCGGACTCGTGCT
>JAUWBP010000086.1 GCA_030601665.1 Hadesarchaea archaeon
TGTGGGGCCGTGGGGTAGCTTGGTCTAGCCTCCCAGCTTCGCGCGAGCGCTGGAATGGGGTGCTGGTGACCCGGATTCAAATTCCGGCGGCCCCACCACTCAACTTTCTATAAAATAAGAATTTGAGCATTTTTTTGTTACATTTCTAGCCTAATCGGTTTCTCGGATGATTTTCCCTTTAGTCAGGATGACAGTGGAAGAGGATTTGTAAATTACCGAACCTTGCCTAAAATGAGGGCCCCAACACCGATCTTTTCCGTCCTGTTCGTCTTGCGTACGCAACGAGTATGGATGGCAGGACAAATAGTGCGGCGAGCATACAGAGTAGGATTACCAATGCCATTATGCCGCCGAATATCCCTAACATCGGCATCCCTGAGAGCATTATTATACCGAAAGCACCGCAAGTGCTCGCAGCCGCCACCAATATCGCCCTCCCAACGTGAAATACCGATGTACCCACAGACTCTTCGGGTTTGCGTAGGCGGTCTTTCCACTCTTCCATATATCGATGGGTGATGTGGATCGAAAAGTCGATGCCGATTCCGATGAGGAGCGCTGAGATCAATACCGTCATTATGTTTAGGGGGATGCCAAATACATAAAGCGCGCCGAATTCCCAAATTAATGCGAGGGTAACGGGAATCATGGTAATAAGGCCAAGTACCGGGCTTCTGAAGATGAAGCATAAAACCAAGGCACATAGGACAAATGCTATTAGGGTTGTCGTTATGGCGCTTTCTGATATTTTACCCAGCAGGTCAGCGGCAATTGCTGGCATACCCCCAACTGCAAATTCTGCTTGGGTGTTTGGGGCTACTTGATCGACATTGGTCCTGACTATGTCCGCTATTAGTTTCAAATCGACATCCGTCTCAGCGGTTCCCATAAACATTATTGTGGCCGCCCCGTTGTCAGAGGTTATTAAAACATCGGTTCTCTCAGGCATTTGCTGGCGGAGAATTCTGAGAATCGCTTTTGCGTTTTCTGAGTTCTTCGGCAGGGACCCGTTATTTGTTGCCAGTATCAAGTCGGCAATGCTGTAGGAACTCGTTATATTGGTGTTTCTAGTATCGGAGAGTGTTTGCTGTTCAAGCTGGATCATTGCTCCGAGGGTAGCTGGGTCAGTTATGTCACCTTCCACGAGGACCATAACGGCACTTGAAGGATCCTGTCCGCCGAAGTATTCTTCGATCTCATTACTGGTCTCAACTGATTCAACACCCACAGGCATGAACTCTTCAAACGATATGGCAGTGGTTGTCTGAGTTGCAAGCAGTATGGCAATAACGGTGATTATCCCCGCAGTTATTGCCACCTTTCCCGAGTGATGTACAGCCCCCATCGCTATTTTTATTAATCCTCGGTCAATGGTCGACTTGGCTTTTTTTGATGCCCCATACCCTGGCACTTTGGCGGCTCTTTCTGTGCCTTTCTTCCTGTCACGAATGACCCAAAATGCTGGCAACAAAGTCACGACAAAGACAAAGCTGAGGAATATCCCCAACATGGAAAGGAAACCAAAATCGCGTAGAGGAGGAAGATCCGAAGTCAACCACGAGCCAAAACCTATCATCGTCGTCGCAGCTGTGAGGAATACTGCGGTGCCCGTGGTTTTGATGCTCGAAACTGCAGACTTGCCCGCATCATAGCCCTTGGATCTTTCCTCTTTGTAACGATAGATCATATGGATAGCATAATCAATAGTTATACCCAGCAGAAGGGGCAAGATCGCGACGGCCACGGTAGAGAACGAAATGCCAAAATGGCCCATTATGCCCATTACCCAAACCATCGCCAATCCAATGACCACAAATGGTGACACAACATCACTGGCGTGGCGAAAAGCTAGAGCAAGAACAACGATAATAAAGATCACCGCTGCTAGCAACAAAATATAGCTTTCTCCACCAACCATTTTTTGCATGTCTCTAGAAATGGAGTATCCACCAGTGATCGAAGCGTCAAAAGCACCGCTTTGGGAAGCATAACTTTTCACAAAATCTTCAAAATATCCGGTTTTTTCACTTGCTTCACTTTGTTTTAGATTGGAATTCACTCTTACACTTAATAGACAGATTTTTTGGTCAGGAGTTATCGACTTATTTTCTACCATGTTTTTGATTTGGGGTTGCGCTAGGAGCGATTGTATGGTGAGCTCAAGTTGGTTATCCGGCAATAACTGGCTGTCCACCATTATGTATGGAAGCAGAAAATCCAAATAGCTCCCGACCTCCATGACATAGTTTTCTAATGTAGGTTCTGTGACAAGTTTTTGCTGCAGGTCGAGCAACGATCTTACAACGTTTGCGTTCGTCACTTTTTGGGATTTGATTAAAATAAACTCGTACTGCATCCCGCCGAACTTATTTTCAATCTCCAGCGTGGCTTCGATAGATGGATATCCCTTGGGCAAGAATGTCCTCATCTCGGTTTCCGTGGTAATCTTTGGGATCCCGGTAAGCATCAAGACCGTGATGAGGGCTATTACACCTATCACAACAAACGGGCGTTTTTCACATGCTCTCGCTATTTTATCCATCATTGAGATATCCCCATGCTACCGCAGTCAAATCTCCGAACTTTCGTTTAGGGCTCGCAGGATAGATCATGCTCGAGTTTCAGCTATCTTTTAATTTTTCCGACTAATTGCTTCTGCAAGCTTTCGAACTCTTTCTGCAAACGTAACAGCCCTTCCGGTTTCATTACCCCAAATCCTTCCCGTCCTGACTTGCCGATGAATATCAACGTGTCGCCGGGCTTAATATTGGAATCTTTCCTTAACTTGGCAGGTATTACTATCTGTCCTTTCGTTCCAACGGTGGCGGAGCCGTAGAACATGCACTCAACTTCTTTCTTTTTTATCTGACCACCTTTTTATCATTTCTTACTTATTTGACATGTTATACAAGTATAAAAAGTTTCCCTTGCTGGATTACTTCATGTCGCAACGGGTTCAGAGGTTTTTGATTGGCCGCGTTGTAGTTGGGATGTTGAAGCGGAATGTTGAGCCATAAATAAAGACGATGGAGCAGGGAATCAGCCCACTGCATCCTAAGGATTAAACGGTTGGCTGTTGGTAATTTTAAAGGGTCTTCGATGGGGTTAAAAGTCGCCCTCATTGGTTGCGGCGCAATAGGAACGGCGCTGGCTCAAGCTATCGATAAGGGTAGGGCCGGTGGAGCTGAACTCGTGTGGCTTTACGATTTAAAACCAGAAAAATCCGAAGCGCTGGCAAAAAAGCTTCGCTCAAAGCCGCGAATAGCGAAGAGCATGGCAGAAATCTACGCCGACAAGACCGTGGGCATGGTCATCGAGGCAGCCTCCCAGCTGGCGGTAGAGCGGTACTCGACCGATGTCCTTCGCTCGGGTAAAGATCTCATGGTGATGAGCGTGGGCGCATTTGCGGACGAGAGGCTGTTGAAAAGTGTGCGGAGCGCTGCCGGTCTAAGCGGTCACAAAATTTACATCCCCTCTGGAGCAATTCTCGGTATCGATGGCGTAAAGGCGGCCGACCTTGGGGAAATCGAGGAGGTCACGCTGACCACACGGAAGCCCCCTGCGGCTTTGGCTTACAGCACATACCTCAAAAAAAGCGGCATAAAATTGAGGGGGTTGAAAAAGGCTCGCATGGTGTTCGATGGGCCCGCTCGAAAAGCGGTCAAGGCATTTCCCCAGAGTGTGAACGTGGCCGCAACCCTGAGCCTAGCGGGCATAGGGCTCGACAAGACAAGGGTTCGCGTCATCGCCGACCCGAAGCTCCGCCACAACGTACACGAAATCCGCGTCCGAGGCAAGGCGGGTGAGTTCGTTATCAA
>JAUWBP010000035.1 GCA_030601665.1 Hadesarchaea archaeon
CAAGGCGTATGCGCCGGGTTGGGTTATTCCGTACTTTCGCTCCTCGGGAGAGGACCCGTGAGTCAAAAATTCTGTGATTCTGTCGGTTCCGAACTTGTTCATCTTCTCAAAGCCCACGACAAGAACGTTCTTCGCCTCCCCACTCTCGATCATATTCTTAGCTCGATAGATCGCTATGCTCCCGCTCACGCAGGCCGATTCAACTTTGAAACCATAGGCGTCGGGGTTTCCCAAATATTCCCATGCCAAAGTTCCAGTTTGGTGTTGTTCGGAAAAGGCATTGTCTACACAACTCACGATGACACAGTCTATCTCTTTGGGAGAAATGCCTTTCTCAACGTTTTTCAAACAGCCGTCCATCGCCTCCTTGATGAGATCTGGAGTATCTTGTTCTAACACGCCAAATTTCGTGTGTCCGTAAGAGACAATTCCCACTACCATTCGATCGCCTTCATAAACGTTGAGGACTGGTTATAAATAATTTCCTAATTCAGTTACAAATTAGTCCATGTCTTTGGTAATAGTCGTCTCTCCTACGTATGTTCAGAGATGCTCTCGCTAGGCCCCCAGCTTCTGCACGACGACGAACGATTTGGTCTTGCTCAGCCGCCGGCACTCCATAATCTTCACCCTATCACCAGTGCGAGCGGTGATGCAAGGTGGGTTGTGGGCGTGGAGCTTGGAAGTGCGACGCTCATATCGCTCGTATTTAGGAATCACATGCATGCGCTCCATCTCGATCGTGACCGCGCGCGACATCTTATCGCTCACCACGACACCTTCGAAGGTTCTGCCTCGCACTGAGAGCGTGCCGTGGAAGGGGCACTTTGAATCGGAACATCGCTCCTTCGGGGGTTTAATTCCCATGCCTACCATAGATTTACCTCCTCTGTTTCACCCGCTCCTCGGGCCGCCTGACGAGCTTCGCTCCTTCAATTTCGACCTCCTCGCCACCGGGAAGGGTGAACATGAATTTAGAGCTCCCCTTAGGTACGATTTTGGTTCCCTCAGCCTGCTCGATCACCAGCATGTCGCGCGTCTCGTCGATGATGGTGCCGCAGATGCCGAGCAGCGTGGGATCCGAGCTATTCTCGACCCTGGCTTTGAGCCCAATGAGCTCATGCCGCATTAAGTTTTGCTTGGTTATCGGCACATGCTCCACCTATCTCATGTCGATCATCTCGGGGGAGAAACCCATCCCCACGAGCACTTCTCTTACACGGGTTCTGTGTTTGCCTTGAAGCTCGATGCGGCCCCCTTTCGAGGTCCCGCCACACGCGAGCTTCGACTTCAAGCTCTTCGTCAGTTCCTTGATGTCGAGTTGTTTCTCGTCTATACCCTCAACGATGGTCATGATTTTGCCGTATTTTCGTTTTATTGAATATATGTTGATTCGCTGCTGTTCACGGGCGATTTCTTGACAGACGCAGAGTTCCTTGGGCAAGCCACAGACCTTGCATACCTCTGGCAGCTCTCATACACCTCCTTTTTCTTTCATTATCGTGATGATTCGAGCTATCGTGTGGCGGAGTTCGCGGATCCGCGCCGGGTTCTCGAGCGAGCCCCCCGCGGCTACCGTGGCGCGTGACCGAGCGAGCTCGGCCCGTAGCTCCCGGAGCTTCGCTCGCATCTCCTCGATGTTCATATCTCGGATCTCACTGGGTCTGAGTATCGCCACTTCCTTTACTCTCCTCGGGTTTGGCTTCTTCCGCTCGTTCCCCTTCGGCGGGCTTAGCCTCTGCCTTCTCCTCACCCGCTACCACCGCTGGCGCAGCTTCCTCCGGTTTTGGAGCTTCTTTGGCTGCAATTTTGATTTCGTCGGGCAAGGAGACATCAGGGGGCATTATCAGCACTTTTACCCCCGCTATCCCTGGCTTTAGCTTTGCCGCCGCGTAACCGTGACTAACCAATTTTTCAGCAGGCTCCCCCGCCTTGCTGAGGTAACCCCTGTAGAAGCGCTGGCTGCGGGTGCGCTCCCCAGATATCCTGCCTGAGATCACAATTTCGACCCCCCGAGCTCCGGCGTTCACTATCCTACGCATCGCGCCGTACCCAACCCGCCTTGCACTTATCCCACGCTCGAGGCTGAATGCAATCCGCTTCGCCATGACGGGGGCGCAGAGTTCAGGTTTGGTGAGCTCAACGACTTCGATCTGTGGGTTCTCCAGCCCAAATTTCTGGGCTAGTTCGTCGGTGAGGTGCTTTATGCTCTTCCCCTTGCGCCCGATTACCATCCCGGGCCGCTCGGCGTAAAGTGCGACCCTTGTACCGGTGGGGATCCGCCGGATGTCGGCACCACCGTACCCCGCTCGCCCGAGCTCTCGCTCTAGGAACTCCTCGAGCTCCATGTGTTTCAGGCCGAGTTTGATAAAGGTGCGCTCCACGGGCACTAGGCTGCCTCCTTGAGGATGATTTCAACATTGGTCAGCGGCTTGTTGAAGGGGGTGGCTCGGGCGAAAGCACGAGGCAGAAAGCCGGGGATTGTGATTCCCTTATGGGCACTCGCGTGCACAATCTTGAGCTTTTCCGCGTCCAGCCCTTTGTACGAGGCGTTGGCCTCGGCATTCCCCAAGACCTTTAAGATCGCGCGCGCCGCTTTCTCCGGGAATCGCCCACTTCCTCCCGCCCCCCGTCTGTGCGCGAGCTTCTTTCGATGGCGCTTGAACGGTACAGGCCTTTTTTTATCGACAACCGCTTGCAAATACTCCTTGGCCCTATCTAGTTTCATGCCCTTGATCGCCCTGCAGACCTCCACCGCGTGCTTCGGTGAAACGTGCATTTCTTTGCCGAGAGCTTTAGCACATGGTTCTTCCGCTCTAGTAGAATAACCGAACTTGGGCATCAGATCACTTTAGTGGGACGTACAAAGAGCTACGGGTTGCTCCAATGCCGGGCATCCCATGAGTAACTTTCTTGCGTGTGTGGGAGAACTCGCCGAGGTGGTGGCAGACCATCTCGGGCTTCACATCGACGATGATGAATTCCTTGCCATTATGGACGGCGAATTTCAGGCCGACCATCTCGGGTAGGATTACCATTTCCCTACAGTGAGTGCGAATCGGGGTTTCCGTTTTTCCTGCATCTCGCGCCTTTCGGATGCGTTCGATCAACTTCTTCTCTCGGGGTGTGAGGCCACGGGTGAGTGAGCGTCGCTGGCGCGCCGGGAGGAGCTTCGCGAAGTCATCGAGCGGGAGCTTCTGGAGTTCCTCGATCGAATAACCCCTGAACGTGAACTTCTTCTTCGGCATTGGTTCACCTCTTACCCGTTCTCCTCGCTGCTATTAACCCCACCTTTTGCCCCGGCGGCGCACCCCGCCCCACAGTCTTCGGCCGACCCGCGTGCTTTCCCCTGCCCCCTCCAAAGGGGTGATCAACTACATTCATCGCGACGCCCCGCACGTGAGGATACGGTTTCCCTCGCGCGAGCATGGCGTGGTGGCGCTTCCCGGCCTTGACGAACGGTTTCTCTAGACGCCCTCCGCCAGCGACGACCCCGACGCTGGCGCGGCAACGGGGATTGAAATCTCGAATCTCGCCCGAGGGGAGCTGGACCGTCGCGCGGCCGACATCGTGAGCAATCAGGATAGCGTGGGTGCCGGAGGCACGAACGAAGCGCCCACGGTCATCTGGCTTAGATTCGATGTTATGGATGAGTGTGCCCTCAGGGATCTCAGCGAGCGAGAGTGTGTTTCCCGGTTTGATGGGGGTTGAGATGCCGCACATTATTTTATCTCCCACTTTTAGCCCCTCAGGCGCGAGCACCAATCGCTCCTCTCCATCACCATACCTTACCCTAGCCACTGGGGCGCTCCTGCCGGGATCGTGTAGGATATCGAGCACGACTGCCTCAGCCTCCTTTTCAGCCGGGGGGAGCTTAACCTCACCAAGCCTTCGCCAAGACTTTGCGCGGTAGGTAGGCGCTCCCTGTCCGCGCCTTTGAGCTCTTATTCGCTTTCCCATCAGATCATCCCCAGTTTCGAGGCTATCTCGTCGGCCATGAATTCGGGCGCGAGCCTCACGTAGGCGCGCTTTCGCCCATCCGGGAGTATCTCTATTTTTACGTTATCGACCTTTACCTCAAAAAGCAACTCGACTGCCAGCTTCACGTCCGATCGAGTCGCGTCGTTTGCCACGATGAATACGAGCTTGTTTTCGGTCTCGATTAGTTTGACCGCCTTCTCGGTGGCCTGCGGGTAGAGCACGACTTTGTGCGGGTCCTTCATGTGAATAACCCTCCGGCGAGCTTTTGGATGGCCCCTTTTGTCCACGCCGTAAGCCGTCCCGGAACACCTCCGGGGGCAAGCTTTTCCGCGTTGAGGTTTCTAACTTCCACGACCTCGACGCCGGGCAAGTTCCTCGCGCCGAGTTTGATGCCTTTGTCTTCGTCGACCACGATGAGCGGACCCACGACCTGCCGGTATCGCCTGCCACGCATCTTGCCGCGTCCCGCCCGCACTCGCTTGCTCTTGGCGACGCGCTCCACGTCTTGCCACAACCCGAGCTTTCGGAGGATCTCCTTCGCTCGGCTGGCCCTACCAAGCCCCTCGAACTCGTCAGTTACCACAAGTGGGAACTCAGCAACACTCCCCGCGACGTGACCCCGGGAGCTGACTAACTTCTTCTTCTTGGTGGCAGCGACTGCCGAGCGAACGGCAAGTCGACGCTCCTTCCGGTTGATGCGTTCACGAAGAACCTTCTCGACTTTCGGTGGGTGGGCCCGCCTCCCGCCGGATGTGAAAGGGGCAAAAGCCCCACGTCCAGCGGCTGAGTAACGGATTCCCTTCACGCGGCGAACTCGAGCGACACCATGCCCCTTCCCCCATGTTTCAGCGGAAGTGCGTTTGCCCGCCATCCAGTCGGCCCCGCTAGGTTGAAACCTGGCACTCTGGGCGGCTAACACCGCGCGCTTAATAATATCGGGTCTGAATTGCTCATCGAAGATTGCTGGAAGCTCGATCTCCTCAACGGGTTTACCCTCAAGGGAATAGACGTGGACTTTCATCTTCATGCACCCTGTTGGGAAGCTATGCTCATGTAAGTGATCGAGGGTGGAGAGGTTGGGGCGCCCGTGGGTAAGCGCATGGGCTGCCGGAGGTGCATGAGCCGCTTCGTTGGCCCTGGGATCGAGCCCGCGAGCACGATGAAATCCCCCTTGACTGGACCATAGCGGAGGAAACCGCCGCTAGGCGTCACTTCCTTTCCATCACCCCCGAGCTTCAAGATGCGCTTGTTGAACTCCGTGCGCTGGTGGTAGCCCATCTGACCGGCGGCCGGGACGGTCCACATCACCCGCGGAGGCGACCAAGGACCGAGCGTTCCAACTTGGCGGTGCCCCTCCTTGGTCTTGCGCGTCAAAATTTTGATTCCCCAACGCTTGACGGGTCCTTGGAATCCTTTACCCTTGGTGATCGCGAGCACGTCGACGTATTCGCCCTCTTTGAGGACATCGGCCACGCGGACTTGCTTCCCCAATAATCCCTTGCAGTAATTCCACTGTTCCTCTATCTTGC
Source organism: Hadesarchaea archaeon (assembly GCA_030601665.1). GTDB lineage: Archaea > Hadarchaeota > Hadarchaeia > Hadarchaeales > Hadarchaeaceae > DG-33. The sequence continues at coordinate 5,511 of JAUWBP010000035.1, forward strand.
TGCCCCCGACGCGAATCTCGATTAGGTCAGGCTTCTTTTTTGCCAAGTTGCTTGCGCGGGGTTGGGTACACGCGAGCACACGAACGTCGACGATTTTTCCTTCTTTGATGAGGGTTTCTGCGCGCTCGAACGCTTTCTGCTGGTCGTACTTTTTGGGCAAGCTCAGCGTTCTGGCGAGATCCTTCGGCAGCTCGCTCGCCCAGATATCCGTTGTGGTGTTGAGCCCACGAGTGGTTGAGCTGTACAGGCGAGCGGCGCAGATGACGAGAGGGGGGGCCTCGATGACTGTCGCGGGAATGTTTATCTCCTGACCCGAGGTCAGGCTCCCCTTGCGGTCGTCTATCATGAAGACTTGGGTCATCCCGGCCTTGTAGCCAACGAACCCCTGGAGGCGCAAGGTAGCTTCCGCTGGCCAAGCCCGCACGTGGGCGATCGGGCGTGGGGCTCGTACTCGCGGCGAGTAGGCGAGCGAACCCCGCCTCGGATGGTGTTTTCCCTTTCCCATTCTATTCCCCCGTGAGCGCGTTCAGCAGCGCAAGCGTGGCCATGAGCGCTTCCTCCGTTCGAACGGTGGCGGTCCCCTGATTCGGGATCGTATTTATGATGACGTCGAAGAGTTTGCCCGCATCGACGCCCTGGCGCTCGCAGATTTCGAAGAGGCCCGCGTAAGGGCCCCCGAAGACCACCGCCACGCTGCGAGGGTTGCTACTCCTTATCGCCTGCACGGCTTCATATAAATTTTTGCCGTACCGCGATGTTCCTATAATATAATCTGCTTTCAGAACTTTTAAGGCCTCTGCGAGGGGTTTCGCCCGCAGGATTTCGTAGCCCCAGTATTCACCGACTTCACTCCGGTGTACCCGCTCAATTGCGCGTTTGCCCTCACCCAAACTCTTACCGAGTCTAACCGTTACCCGCTCTCCAACGTTGAGTTTTTCGTTTGTGAAACCACGCTCACGTATCCCGAGTTCAAGCAGGCTGCCACGTTTGCCCGCATCTACAACGACGACTTCACGATAATCACCAAGGGAAGTCTTCTCATCCGCGAGCGGGTGGTGGGGTGTGCGCAGGGGTGGAAGTAAACCCGCGTAACGGAGCTCCTTTGTGCGAGGAAAGAGGAGCTTGCGCAGGTATTGCGGTGTTTCTATATAATGCAAAAGTGTTGAGATAACCTCGGCCTCAAAGGCTTGATTTTTCAAGTGGGAGTCATCATCGTAATAAATGCAGACCTTACCAACACGAAAGATCGCGAGCACACGCCCTATCGAACCGATCTTGAGAGTTTTCTGTCGAAGGTCAGACGCATCTGTAACGAGCGAGGAAGGCAGCAGCACGAAAAACGATGGGGGGATTTTAGACGTCATCGCTTAACCCTTTGTGACTCCCACAGGTTTCAAGCGTGCGACCATTCGAGCGATGCCGGCATCGTGGCTGACCTTTACAACGCGGTCGACATCCTTGTATGCCAAGGGCGCCTCCTCAGCGATGATAGATATCTTAGCAGAGCGCACGATAATCCCCCTGCTCTCGAGTTCGCGCTTGACATCTTCTCCCAAGAATTGCCTGCGTGCGGCAGTCCGGCTCATGTGACGGCCTGAACCGTGGGCTGTCGAAGCGAAGGTCTCCTGCATCCCTTGTTTCGTACCGACGAGCACGTATGAAGCGGTGCCCATCGTTCCAGGGATTAGCACGGGTTGCCCGACATCGCGGTAAATTGCAGGTACATCCGGATGTCCGGGCCCGAAAGCCCTCGTCGCTCCCTTACGGTGAACGTAAACTTTTCGGCGCCCGCCATTAACTTCATGTTCTTCAAGTTTCGCGATATTGTGCGCAACGTCGTAGATGATGTCCATACCCAGGCTCTCCGCATCCTTTCCGAGAACTTGCTCGAAGGACTGCCGAACCCAGTGAACGATCATCTGACGGTTTGTCCAAGCGTAGTTAGCTGCGCAGGCCATCGCCGAGAAGTAGGCTTGCCCCTCAGGCGAAGTCACGGGCACGTTCACGAGTTCTCGATCGGGCTGCACGACTTTATATTGATGGACTGTTCGCTCCATCATGCGCAGGTAGTCAGAACACACCTGATGCCCCATTCCCCGAGAGCCCGTGTGAATCATGACTGTAGTTTGTCCTTCATGGGTCAGGCCGAATTTACGCGCCACCTCGGGGTCGAAAATTTTGTCGACGACTTGGATTTCGAGAAAGTGATTGCCGCTACCTAGACTGCCGAGCTGGGGCAAGCCGCGCTCCTTCGCTCGATGGCTAACGCGCCCAGCGTCCGCACCCGCCATGCACCCCTCTTCCTCGAGTCGCTCGAGATCCTTTTGCCAGCCGAAACCCTGCTCAATACCCCAACGGGCGCCGTTCTCGAGGACCTCATTGAGTTGCGCATGAGTCAGCCTCATTTTACCTCTGCTACCTAACCCAGAGGGAATGTTCCGGAAGAGAGCATCTACGAGCTCGCGTAGCTTGGGTTCCACATCCTTTTTATCGAGATTCGTGCGCAACAAACGGACGCCGCAGTTGATGTCGTAGCCGACGCCCCCCGGGCTGATGACGCCTGTCTCCGCGTCGGTAGCAGCAACCCCGCCAATTGGAAATCCATATCCCTGGTGGCCATCAGGCAGTGCGATAGAATATTTATAGATGCCCTGAAGGAACGACACGTTCGTGGCCTGCTCGAGCGTCAGGTCTCTTCGCATCTTGTCAAGTAGTTCAGCATCCGCATAAATTCGCACCGGCACCCGCATTCCGCGCTTGGAGTCCTGAGGGATCTCCCAGCGGACCTTGTCGATCTGTTTGATTTTTCCTGTCCACACCATTCTACCGCCTGAGTAAAGGAGGTACAACGCTGCTAATTACCTTTTGGTTAAAAGCGCATCATAATGGGGGAATTATTGGGCATCTAAATATCAACAACTGCTTGCACCGAACAGCGATCCTTTTTGTGTTTGATCTCCATGAGATGATAGGTTACGGCCTTGACCCCAACCTTGGGCTTGTGCTTGGCCGGGTCGAAGCGCTCGCCCCATGCCCGAGCTTTGATTCGGAGCCCGCCCTTGGAGCGAGAAAGGTCCTCAACCTCGAATTTCGACATCACAAGTCCTTGAGTATCGTGCAGGTACAAAAATCGCTCGAGCCAGTCGTAGAGCAGAGCTTTTTCGTCCTCAGCCTCGAGCTCGACCTCCACTTCCTCCCGCGGCTCGACCTTGCTTGTGTCGACCATGACCTCGAAGAACGCGAGCGCAGCGTTTTCGAATGCCTCAGCTAAGTCGCGGCCGTACGCACGAAAGCCGATGTCCGAAGGATGCTCGACCCACTCGAAGCGCTTTATCTCATCACCTAACGCCGGGGAAGGGATTCGAACCCTTGAGGCCCAAAGGGCCACCGGATCTCAAATCCGGCGCCTTACCT
>JAUWBP010000047.1 GCA_030601665.1 Hadesarchaea archaeon
TTCATTTACCTCCCCCCGAATAGTGCGATACCAACAGCCGACGCGCACTTTTGGGTTTTGATAGTCGACCAAGCAGACGGGCAGGTATCTGCAGCCCAGCTTTCTGAGCGCGGCGACCCGGTGCATGCCGTCGAGCACGACCAGCGTGTTCGAGTCGACGATTACGGGATCTCTCACCTTGCCGCTCGATTTCATCTCGGAAACGAGTTTATCGAGCAGTTCGGGGATGATCTCTTCCTGAATGCGAACTTTGGCTAGGTCCTCGAGCCTAAGCTGAAGTTCGAGTCCGGGTGTATCTAATTTGAACCACAAGTTCTCGCCAAAGTCCATCTTAGAACTCGCGAAATATAAACACAACAAAAAACCATAGTTAATAAGCATTGTGAAATTGGTAAAATCTCTGATTTTTCATTCTTCGATATCAGTCATCCCACTTAAAAGGAGCCCAGCCATAGTTATTTTGTCATAATTTAAGCCTATTTTACGGTAAATCGATAGGTTAATTTAGCCCCGATATCATAAATTAGCATGGAGGAGGCTAGCTGGGGATGAGAATCAATCATTTAAAAGAAGCTAAAGAAGCGCTGCTCGGCAGTGTCATGAGGGTTAAGACCGGCATTTCAGGTTTGGACGAACTCATGGGGGGAGGCATCCCTGCAGGGAGCTGCGTGCTTGTATCAGGTAAGGTGGGCACGGGCAAGTCGATCTTCGCAATGCAGTACATACTGAAAGGAATCGCTGATCATGGGGAGCCGGGGGTCCTTGTCTCTCTTGAAAGAGATAAGCAAGGCCTCTACGACTATGCCTCGAAATTCGGGTGGCAGTTTCAGCGATTGGAGAATGAAGGCAGCCTGCGGATCATTGGGGGGCCGATATCGAACGTCGTCACGGAAATGAAGAAGGCAAAGGCGAAAATCGGGGAACTCCTATCGGAGATAGTGGAGACGGTCAAGGCCTCAGGGTCAAGGCGGGTTGTCCTTGAGAGAGTTGATCTTCTTTCGATGTTTTTCCCAGAGGAACGCGATTTCAAGATACAGCTGGACAATCTGAGGGATAGGCTGGCAAAGTTGAACTGCACCTCCATTGCAACATCTGAAATAAGGGAGGGACGAGAGGAGCTTAGCAGGGGCGGGGCGGAGCAAATCTTGGACGGCGCCATCGTGCTCTACTACAATAGTGAAGGCCTAGAGGGGGATAGGGCGCTTGAGATAAGGAAGATGCGCGGAATTGGGCATAGCAACCGGCTTCACCTCTTTAACATCACCGACAACGGGATAGTGATACAAAATCTCCCAGGGAAGCGCAAGCCTAAGCTACCTAGGGAAATCGAAAAAGCAATTGAGCCTGCAATCTCGCTTAGTGCCTTAAGAAAGAGCATCATTGGGTAAAGTCCCCAGGGCCCTAAAGCCATACCCCAAACGAGATTTCGGTAATACCTGGCACCGATATTTTTGACCAAGCACCAACGCTAGCATTTATAGATTTGTGGTTGCCACCCACTAAAAAATTCGGTACCACCTAACACCGATATTTTACGCTAGCTCCTCGACAGCGTAGACCCTGACGCTCCTGCACCTGTAGTACCTCGCGAGCTCAGCCACCGCGAGAACCGTGGACGTGTGCCTAGCTACGATCGCACTGTACTGCAACATCCGGCCATCCTGCATGAGCCTGAAAACCCGTTTAAGATTATCAAAAAACTTCGGCGGGATCCTCTCGCCGGCGAAATCGTAGATGACAAGCTTCAGCTTTCTCGGCCTCGGGTCGCTTTTCTCGATACCCGAACATACTTTCTCGGCGATGCTGCGCCTTCCCATTTAGGTAACACCTAACACCGATATTTTCTGCTGTGGAAGGAACCGGGACCACGATTCAGACAACTGCACTCGCGAGGCCGATGCCAGATTTCTCGCGTCGGGATTTCGGTAATACCTGACACCGATATTTATAGCATCCTAGATTCCGACCGCCGCAAATTCCGAGCTCAGTCCTTGATTCCAGCTTCCGTTATCTGAAACGTCGCGCTCTCAGGAGGAAGCCCCGGATGGTCGACGAGTTTGGCGACCCGGGTGTTCGCTTTGCTCTTCCGCAGGTAGATCCGTGCCGTCATCGCATGCCCCAGCACGTGTCCCCCGATGGGCTTGGTCGGGTCACCGAAGAACATGTCCGGCCTCGACTGCACTTGGTTCGTCACGAAGACCGCGAGGTCGTTCAGTTCCGCAATCTTGTGCAGTACCGCGATGTGGCGCCCCAGCTTCTGCTGCCGTTCGGCAAGCGCGCCCCGCCCGCAGTACTCGGTCCGGAAGAGCGCGGTGAGTGAATCCACCACGACGAGTTTCACATCGTCCTCCTTCACCATCTCTTGGACCTTCTCGGCCAAGAGCATCTGGTGGTCGGTCGTGTGCGCTCGAGCGATGTAGATGTTATCAAGCACCTGCTCGGGGTCTATCCCCGCTGCGCGCGCCATCTGCGCAATTCGCTCGGGCCTGAAAGTGTTTTCGGTGTCGATGTAAATCACCTTTCCCCCCAGCCCTCCCTGCTCCGGGGGCAGCTGGACGTTGACGCAGAGTTGGTGGGCTATCTGCGACTTCCCCGACCCGAACTCGCCGAATACCTCGACTATGCCCTGGGTCTCGGCTCCTCCCCCGATTATCTTATCGAGCGCTGGACTCCCCGTCGATATGTAGCCGAGGTGCTTCCGCCGCTCCATCACCTCGCTGGCTTTCTCGTACCCCATGTTCACCGACCCGCGAGCGGCGTTTATCACCTTCGTTGCTACCCGCGTCCCCACCTCGGCGGCCTCCATCAGCTCGCCCGTGGTAGCCACGGCTAGGCGCTCCAACGAATCGTAACCAGCCGATTGAAGCTTCTCTGCGATCGCCGGCCCGACTCCCTCCAAGTCTTTTAATTCAGTCATTTGACCACCTCCGTTCGACCCTTTCGCACGCGCTTTTAAGCGAATTGCCTCCAGAGAGGTCACCGAAAGTAATATTTAAAGGGAGCCCGAGCATCACTGGAGGCGGACGATGGAGAATGAAAAACATATCAACCTCGAGAAGCTACTGAATGTAATCGTGGTGGTCAGCGCGAAGGACGGCCGGAGATTTCGGGGCAAACTGACCCAATACGACGATTACATGAACCTTGTGCTCGAGGAGGTCGAGGAGCTCTCGAAGGAGGCCCCCGCCAAGCATAAGCTAATTATGATAAAGGGCGGAAATGTTTCATCGATTTCAGTTTAAACGCGCGGTACGTATTCCATCGCCTTAAATCCCTCAAGCACCTTTCGTCCGCTCTCGGTCAGCCTGTAGCTCCCCTCGGTTTCAGCGACTAGGCCCCGATTGATGAGGGCTTGAAGATGGCTCTTCACCGGCCACCAGTCCTCGACGCCGAAGAGTTCGTGGAGTTCTCGGGATCCCGCGCTTCCCTTATCGGCGATGAGCAGGAAGACCTTTCCCACACCTTCTTCATCGCCCTTAAGCCAGTTGATATCCTCTGAGACCCCCATCGCGTTCCCACACCAAAAATGGGGCTATCCCAGATAAAAGTACTCGCCCCTCTCTTTCTGCTCCCGATCTAGGCCGCTCCCCGGCTTGTTCGCCCGGGGCCTGCCGGTCTGGGGGTCCCGCCTGAATGTGACCCCCACCTCGCGCAGAAACATATTCATCCCCTCACGCATCCCAAGGGGACCTTGAGTTTTGCCCACTTGACTTGGTTCGCCTGTGAAGACGAGCAATCGGTCGGAGATAAAATCAACGCTGAGCATATCGTGATCCACAACGAACGCCGCGGCCTCACGCCTCTCGATCACCCGCCTTATCACGCGCGCCGTGCTCAGGCGCTGCTCGACGTCTAGGTAGGCACTGGGCTCATCGATCAAGTAAATATCGGCTGGTTGCCCTAAGCACGCGGCAATCGCGACGCGTTGAAGCTCGCCCCCGCTCAGCTCCTCCAACCTCCGCTCGAGCAGGGGACTCACTTCGAGCGGCTGCAGGATCTCAGGATCGAAAGCTGGGCTGAACTCGCCGATCAGCTCGCGCAGCCAAGCCTCCACGGTGCCGCCGAACTCGATCCTCAGGTACTGCGACTTGTGAGCGACCGCGAGCTTGAACCCGAGCCGACCGACTGTCGGTTTGAGCTCCCCCGCGAGCATGCGCACGAAGGTGGTTTTGCCTATTGCGTTCGGCCCCACCACGCCGACTACTTCACCGACGTAAACGCTGCCCGGCGTAACCTCGAGTTCAAACCCCTTGAAGCGTTTCTTGAGCTTGGGGTAGCTGAACATCGCCCGCCCAGCGACACGGGCTTTTGACGGAGGCCGAACTTCGAAGCGGATGGATTCCCGCCTGAACCTCACGTTCTCCTCGCGCAAGTAGCCATCGAGAAAGACGTTTATCCCCACCCTGACTCCCCGTGGTGACGACACGACACCATATGCCCTGGGTTTACCGTAGAGAACGTGCACGTAATCGCACATGTAGTCGAGCATCGCGAGGTCATGTTCTACGACTAGCACGGCTTTTCCGACCTCGGCGAGCCCCCGGATGACGCGCGCTGCGTTGAGACGCTGGTAGACATCGAGGTGCGAGCTCGGCTCATCGAAGTAATAAATGTCTGCCTCCCGCGCGGCGGTCGCGGCAATCGCTAGGCGCTGAAGTTCGCCCCCGCTAAGGAGTTTGATGTTGCGGTCGAGGACCTCATTCAGCCCAAGCGCTTCGGATAGCTCCCTAGACGCGCCTCGTTCATCCGCCTTCGCGAGGAGTGCGCCCACCTCCCCTCGCACCACCTTTGGGAGCCCATCGATTGCTTGGGGTTTGTAAACTGTTTTTACGCGCCCGATCCGAGCAAAGTAAGCCTGCAACTCAGAACCCTTGAAGAATTCGTTCAGGACCTTTGGCGGCGCCGCCTCCCGCAAGCCCAAATTTGGTCTGAGCCTCCCAGCCAATATCTCAACCGCGGTGGTCTTGCCTGTTCCGTTCTGTCCGACAAGCCCCATGACTTTGCCAGCTCTTGGGATCGGCAATTCGTAGAGGGCAAACCTGTTGGGGCCGTAGCGATAGATGCAGCGCCCTTCGAGTTCCTGCGGTAGGTTGATGATCGAGATCGCGCGGAACGGGCACTTGTGGACGCAAATACCACAGCCTGTGCACAGCTCCTCTGAAATCGTTGGCCTGCCCGTTCGCTCGTCGATGATCACCGTATCGTCGCCGGTTCGAACCCCTGGGCAGTAACGGTGGCACTCGAGCGAGCACCGCTTCGGCTGGCAGGAGTCTTGATCCAAGATCGCGATTCTAGGCATTTTCCCACCTGGTTTTTAGAGTTTCTCTAAGTTAAGCTTGGGGTTACTTCAATTTCCCTATCAGACTGCTACCAAGACAGCTTTTTTCTTATTCTAGGGGGGCAGGGATCCCAATAGAAGTTTCTCGCTTTGCCAGATATCGATGAAATTTTATTTTCGACCTTTAGTTAGGTTTTTACACTCCGGCCAAGGAATTCCTAAAACTGCTCCCTGGAATTGATACAATACGCATTTATCTAATTTACCCCCACTTTTCTTTTTCAATTTTTTATATAGCTTCGCAGGATCGGATTGTTTCATCTGTTCGGGTGTTTTAATTCCAATTGAATACAGTTTCTCTGCTGTAGTTGGGCCAATATTCCGCAGCGATTGTAAACGTTTGACGGCTTCTGATTTTTCACTTTGCTTACTTATTTTTTCAACCTCCTATCTCCTAACATTTTCTGATGTAAATCTTTTGCTTTTTCTAAATCGCTTACTGGTAAGAAAAAATTATCATATACCAACATCTTTTAATCTCCCTAATTCTACGATTAATCGCCGCGCAAACGTTCTGACGCTCTCAATCGTTTGTTGGCTCCTTTCCACATCGGGGGCTGGGCGAGGAGGGTGAAATGCGTTATGCGTGGCATTTTTAAAGTTGGATGAACTAGCGGAACCTTATCGAGCGGGACTCGGAGATTTCTAAGTTAAACTTTAAAAGCCTAGCGAACAAGCAAAATGGGGTGAAACATCTGCGCTTATGGATGATCTTGGCAGGAGCGATCCTCCTGATCATCGTTCTACCCATCATTGCCCTCACCCAAAGCGGTTGGGTGCAGTTGGCAGGACAAATCGTGCTCAGCATTGTACTTATCTTGGCCTTGATCGGCAGCGGTCTCTTCGGCTACATATGCTTCAGGGCTCAGGCCAAGAAGTGGGGATCCGGCCTCTTCGTGATAGTCGTGCTGTGCATCGTCGCCATTTACTGGCTGTGGGCTGGGCACCCGCCGTTTCTCTAGATTCCACTGTCGGGACAATCTTGTAGAGCCTGCGGAAGAGGTCCCTTCAGCACTTGGGTGTAGTCAAAGATAGCAACTTTAATTAACCACTTACTCCAGCTTCTGCCACTGCTCCGCGTTGAGCTGCGTCATCCGCTCTTGGAGCTTCATTATGATGAAATCTCGCGCCTGCCTTTGTTCGAGGTCGTTTTTGAAAGCATCGGAGAGGCGCTCAAGCCTGGGTTTCGCGAATATATTGAATGTCAGCTCGATGTCGTGGTCGGTGAGTAGGGAATCCTTCACCTTGTCGACGAGTAGCTCGGTCGCCTTTTGGACTATCCAGTCGAGCTCCGATCGATCGACCATTTCATCACGCCAAATTCTTTAAGTTCAGCGGGGGTTTAAATGCTTGCGGTTTGGATGGACGTTTTTGAAGCGATTAGGGGCAGGCGGAGCGTGCGTGAGTTCAGGTCCACGCCGGTTAAGGAGAAGGATTTGGAAAAAATCCTCGACGCCGCTCGCTTAGCGCCAAGCGCCGGGCACTGCCAACCTCTTGAGTTAGTCGTCGTAAAGGACCAAACGACTAAACAAGGGTTAGCTCGCGCAGCGCTCGGGCAGATGTTCATCGCGGAGACGCCGGTAGCCATCGTCGTGTGCGCGAACGTCCCCCGCACCTCCAGACGCTACGGCAGGCGAGGGGAGGAACTCTATTGCATCCAGGATACCGCAGCCGCAGTACAAAATATTCTCCTAGCTGCTTACGCGCTCGGCTACGCGACTTGCTGGGTGGGGGCGTTCGATGACGACGCTGTCGCTGGGGTGATCAAAGCACC
>JAUWBP010000037.1 GCA_030601665.1 Hadesarchaea archaeon
CTGTTTTCAGTATCTGCGGAAGCATTGCCCCGTTTATCAAACAAGCCGCAACGATTCCGATTATCTCGATTTCAATCGCACTCATATAGGACCCGCTCACTCCAATGTTTTATTCACGGAAGAATTAGCATGGTATCAATAAATAGGTGCGATATTTGGTTAAGTATGGAAAATTGATGTGCTCTTAAGGTATTCTCAGTTGCCCAAAAAATTTATTAATGTATCTAATACTTTGACTACAAGAGGTGGTGATGTGAAGGGCCTAAAATGTGAACAGGATTTGTTTTGCGGGATAAACCGTCCTAAAAGTTCAAAGCCCGAGGAAATGAGCGACTTGGAGAAAAAACACACTCCGGTGATAGAGATATCTGGAAAACCTGAAAAAGGAGAACCTTTAGAGGTCACCGTGAAAGTTGGGGAGCATTTAAAACACCCAAACGAACACGGCCACTTCATCCAGTGGATTGAACTGTATAGCGGGAACACTTTCCTAGGAAGAACGGACTTTGCTTCAGAACGGGCTAATCCCAAAGCAGTCTTTACTGTGAAACTAGACCACATACATCCGCTGAAGGCTCTAGAGCACTGCAACCTACATGGAACTTGGGAAGCAACAAAAGAAATATAAAATGATGTACTATGGCCGAAACCTTTGAAGAGAAGATGGAGGCAATGAAAGGCCTCTCTGAAGATGAGATGGCCAAGAAAATCCAAGAAGTGAAAGAGACCTGCAAGTCATTTTGCGGTGAATGCCCAACCTACACGGGAACGGGAGAAACAGAACTGGGCTTCTGTGCAACAAGCAAGAGTAAGATTATCAAAGACGAGAAGGGGTGCCTGTGCACCAGCTGCCCCGTCACAGGTATGATGTCCCTAAGATGGGAATACTACTGCACCCGCGGGAGTGGAAGAGAACAAGCTGCAGCGGGAAAACAATAATCACAGACACGTTGGACCGTTGTTTCGTCAGCCTCTAAGGTTATCTTGGAGCTAACTATCGACCACCAAAATGGTTATAGCTCGCAATTCTGAATAACGTGCGGTTGAAAAATGGGAAAGAAGTGGGGTCGCTACAAGGCGGGCGGGCGAAGCCAACCCGTGACGTGCGTTTACTGTGGTCGCAGGACGCCGCGCATCAAAGCGGTGTCCGTCAAGAAGCATTCCGGGATAGACACCCGAACGATCCCCGGCGTCGACCGGAGGCTCGTCTTCCTCCCTCAGATGAAGGCCTACGCGTGCATTTCTTGCGCCAAGCACCGCAAGCTGATAGGAAAAAAATGAACTTCAAAGCAAAGATGTTTAATAGGAAAGCTTCTGACCCGAAAAGCAAGCCCGATCAGATTTTGGAAACCCTAGCATTGCAAGCAGGACAAAACATTGCGGATATTGGAGCTGGAGGTGGCTATTTCCCTCTACGATTTGCAGAAGCAGTAGGAGAAAAAGGGCGGGTGTTTGCTGTTGACACAAATCCCGAGTTTCTAGAGTTCATCAGAGATAGTGCCAAGGAAAAAGGACTAGATAATGTTGAAACAGTCCTTGTCACGGAAGATAGCTTGACTTTGCCCGAAAAGAGTCTAGATTTAGTCTTCATGCGTGATGTAACTCACCACATACCCAATCGAGTGGAGTATTTCGGAAAATTGAAAGCCTTGTTGAAACCTGAAGGAAGAATCGCCATAATCGAGTATAGACGTGGTGGGCGATTCAGCTTTCGAAGAATGTTTGGGCATTATGTCCCTCGAGAAATCATTATCGAAGAAATGAGCAAGGCCGGATACAGATTAGAGGAAGACCTAGATTTCTTGTCAGAACAATCCTTTACAATTTTCTCCCTGAAAGTATAGGAAACTTCAATGGAATTTCTACCTAAAATCCCTAAGTTGACGGGATTCTCCGATCACCGCGGGCTGATTTGATCGCCTTTACCATTTCGCGAATTTTTTTTACCCTATCTTTTGCTTGCTCGACGAGGGTCCCAGTTACAATTATCTCGGCTCCGGCTCTTGCACGCTCCTTTGCGACTTTTTGGGTCCTTATCCCGCCCCCCACGATGAGCGTCACCTGCGTCGCCTTTCGCACCGCTCGCACCATGTTTGTTGGTACGGGTATGGCTGCCCCGGAACCAGCCTCGAGGTAGACAAACTTCATGCCCAGATATTGCGCCGCGAGCGCGTAGGTCACGGCCAGCTCAGGTTTGGCGCGAGGGATTAGGTCTGCCTTCCCGACTCGTCCAGCTTCCCCGCCGGGCGCGACCAATAAATATGCCATCGGTAGGGTTTCAAGCCCGAATCTTTTAACGAGCGGTGCGCCACGGCGCTGAGCGCCGATGATAAAGTAGGATTCGCGGGAATTGAGCATGCTCATGAAGAAAATTGCGTCTGCATGCCTGCTAATGCCCGCTTCGTTCGCAGGAAACAAAATCACTGGCAGGTCAACAGCCTTTTTTATCCAGAGTACCGTGTCGTCGAGGAGCTTACCTCCCGCGCGAGTTGAACCTCCAACCATGATGCCGTCACTACCAGCAGCCGCCGCGCCCGAAGCTATCTCAGCAGAAATTTTTGGTGATTGTTTCGCTGGGTCGATAAGCGTTAAATGAGCAGCGCCGTTTCGAGCGATTGCATCAAGCAGGTGCTTTTCCACCTTACCCACGTGGCTCCCTCGACTTTGGTCTTAGCCCGCCGTATCCGCATTTTCTACACTTGGTCGCCTTCCAAGGATTGCGGGCGTTGCACCGCATGCATATCTTCACCTTGAACAGGCGCCGGGCAGCTACCTCAAACTTCACCACATTATCACTTCCTTGCCCTAACTTCTTTGAAGACTGCGGGCAGCTTTTCGATCAGGTCTGACGCCAATAACTCGTAACCCCTTTCTTTATAACACAGATCGCCCGCATGCCCGCAGGCCCAGGCCCCCGCGACCGCCGCTTTAAAGGGTTCCACCCCTTGAGACAGGAATGCGCCAACGACTCCTGCGAGCACATCGCCCGTACCCCCGACGGTCATCCCGGAGTTGCCCGTGTAGTTGAGCTTCACCTTCCCAGCGGGCGATGCGATGACGTCAACCCACGCCTTCAACAACACCGTACAGCCGAGCTCCTTTGAGGCGACCCTGACCTGTTGGGCCCGTCCCTTGATATCGCTTGGCAAGTCAACGCCCGTCAGCAGCTCGAACTCACGCGCGTGGGGCGTCATGACCCACGGCATCCCTTGAGGCAAACCCCGCTCGGACGCCAGCGCCTTCAGCCCATCCGCATCGAACAGCGTGGGCAGACCCGGGTATTCATCCTTGAGCATGCGCGCGAGCCCCAAGACGGCATCGCGAGTTTTCGCGAGCGTGCCCAGTCCAGAACCTACGACCACGGCCGTCGCGCTTTTGAGCTCGTTCCGCAATTCTGAAAGCGCGGCAGGTTCGAGGTCGCGACATGGGAGTTTGATGGTGATGAGATCGGGTGAGAATGAATTAACTGTCCAAGCCACTTTTTCGGGCGCGGCGATGATCGCGAGGTCGACGCCGGAACGCAGCGCGGCCAGGCCTACGAGTGCTGGAGCCCCAACGTAGCGTAAACCCCCTCCGACGACGACCAACCTTCCATAGTCGCCCTTGTGTGCTTCCTGCCTCCGTTTCGACAAAACGGTTGCCACATCCTTTTTTTCGACACGCATTTTGGGAGTTACCATGGGTGCACCACTGAAGGAAAGGGCTCGGTGAGATATAAAAACTTAAGCAGCTCGCCGTGTTAAGCTGCCGCAATTATTTAAGTAGATACCATTTGAGTAAAGCTGTGAGGTGGTGCTCTGCCGAAACCTGTGTGGGTCAAAGGCGGTCCACAGATCGTAAAACCGATTCCCGGCTCGCGAGCGAAGCGGATAGTCGCACGTGACGAGAGGGTGATGTCCCCCTCCTACACTCGAGCCGATCCAATCGTTGCAAAGGAGGGCTGGGGCTGCTACGTACGAGATGTTGACGGGAACGTCCTGCTTGACCTCACTTCGGGCATGTTCGTCCTCAACTACGGCTACTCCCACCCGCGACTCGCCCGCGCCGTCGAGCGACAGGCCACGAAGCTAACGCACTTCGCCGGGACCGATTTCTATTATGAAACGCAGGTCGAGCTCGCGGAGCGACTTGTCGCGATCACCCCGGGTAAGTTCGCAAAGCGGGTGTACCTCGGGAACTCTGGTGCTGAGTCGGTTGAGGCCGCATTCAAGTGCGCTCGCTGGCACACACGGAGGCCACGCATGATCGCGTATACCGGCGCATTCCACGGCCGGACCTTCGGGGCGATGAGCCTGTCCTCGGTAAACATTGCACACCACCGCTACTTCGCCCCCCTCGTACCAGGGGTGAGCTTCATGCCTTTCCCCTACTGCTACCGCTGTCCATTCGGTCAAAGTTACCCTGGGTGCGACTTCCTGTGTTTCGAGTTCATCCTCGATTATCTTCAAAAAGTGATACCGCCCGAAGAGGTTGCCGCGGTCATCACCGAGCCCATCCAAGGGAGCTCGGGCTACATCATTCCCCCACCCGAGTATTACCCCATGCTAAAGGAACTCTGCGATAAACACGACTGGCTCTTCATAGCCGACGAGATTCAAACCGGTTTAGGGCGCTCGGGAAAGATGTTTGCGATGGAGCACTGGAAGGTTATCCCTGACATCGTCTGCGTTGCGAAGGCATTGGCCGGCGGGATGGCCCCTATAGGAGCAACGATAGCCAACGTGAAGGTCATGGATTGGGCGCCAGGAGCGCATGCCTCCACCTTCGGGGGGAACCTGATTGCCTGTGCAGCTGCCCTTGAGGGATTAAATATTTTAGAAAAACAAAAGCTCGTTCATCGAGCTGCCGAATTGGGGGAGCTGACGCTCAAGCGGCTGCAGGAGTTCGCTGAGGGGTCTCGCTTGATCGGTGAAGTCAGGGGAAGGGGGCTGTTGTTAGCGGTGGAATTGGTTAAAGATAAGCAAACGAAGGAGCGGGCAGTTAAGGAGCGCAACGCGGTAGTGCGGGAAGCCCTGAACCGGGGACTCATCGTTTTCCGGGGAGGGCGTTCGGTAATTCGGATAGCTCCACCACTCACCATAAACCGACGAGAACTCGAGCTTGGCCTAGACATCTTTGGGGAAGCCCTTCATGAGGTCGAGCGTAAATGCTAATGCTGAAACAGCACTTCAGCGCCAACACCCAAGGGCATCTCGTGATCGGAGGCGCGGACGCGGTCGAGCTTGCCGAGCGATTTGGAACGCCCCTATATGTAGTCGACGAGCAGCGCGTGCGTGAGAACTACCAGCGGTTCTACCGTGCCTTCGCCGAGCGATGGTCAAGCGTACTTGTCTGCTACGCCCTCAAAGCGAACTTCAACTTGGCGATATGTAAAATTCTCCAAGGGGAAGGCGCCGGAGCCGATGTCAGCTCGGGAAACGAACTCAGAAACGCTCTCGGGGTGGGAATTCCGGGAAATCGCATGGTCTTCAACGGCAACTACAAATCGCTCCCGGAGCTCGAGCTGGCCATAACCAACAACGTCCTGATAAACGTCGACAGCCTCCAGGAACTCGAGGCCATTGAGGGATTGGCCTCCCGCTTGGGTAAGAGAGCGCGGATTGGGCTTAGGGTGAACCCAGACGTGAAAACGCCGACTCACCCTTACATAGCCACCGGGCTGCGGGATAGCAAGTTCGGCTTCGACGTCGCGAGCGGGCAGGCGATCGAGGCCTACAAGTTAGCCTCACGAATGCAGAACATCGAGGTCGTTGGTATACACTCTCACATAGGGTCTCAGATCCTAGATGTGGGACCCTTCGAGGAGGCGGCTAAGAAGCTCATGGCACTCGTCGCAGAAGTCAAGAAGCTAAACATTAATCTCAAATTCGTTGATCTGGGGGGTGGCATTGGGATACCATACAAGCCAGATGACCCCGAACTTAAACCCGAAGAGGTCGCGGAACACATCGTATCGGTGGTCAAGCGGGTGGTCGAGGAAAAGAATCTTGCTAGACCAACGCTTGTTTTCGAGCCGGGGCGATACATCGTCGCTGACTCCGGTGTGCTGCTGGCCCGCGTAGGGTACACTAAAAAGCGGCCGGACATGCCAACTTGGATAGCGGTCGACGCAGGAATGAACGCGCTGATCAGACCAGCCCTCTACGGCGCGTACCACCACATCGAGCTCGCGAACAAAATCCGAGAAAAAAATGAGCAACTCGTCAATGTCGCTGGGCCCCTCTGCGAGTCCGGTGACTTCTTGGGCAAGGAGCGCAAGCTACCCGCCGCCGAACCCGGAGACCTCGCCGTGATCTTCGATGTCGGGGCTTACGGTTTGGTTATGTCGAGCCAGCATACAGCACAGCCCCGTCCCGCAATGGTCTTGGTAAATCGTGGCAAGGCCGAGATCATCCGAAAGCGGGAATGCTATGAGGACCTAACGCGCCTTGACCAAATCCCCGGGTGGCTGAAGTGAAGCGAATCGTCGTGAAATTTGGCGGGACGAGCGTAGCCGATGGCGAGCGTGTGCGCTTGGGGGCGGAGGCTGTTCATCGGGAGTACCGAAGGGGGACCCAAGTTGCGGTGGTGGTGTCGGCGATGGGGCACGCTACCGACAAGCTGATCCAAGCGGCGAAAGCGAGTACGAGGGGCAAGATAAGCGCAAAAGAACTTGACGAGATCATGGCGATGGGTGAGCGAACAAGCGCCCGGGTCTTCGCCTCTGCACTGCGCAATCTCGGGACGCAAGCGAGACACATCGACCCAAGACAGAAGGAGTGGCCCGTGGTGACCGACAGCAACTTCGGCTTGGCAAACATCGATCTAGCTGAAACGAGGCGACTGACCCAGCGATACATTCTCCCCCTCCTCAGAAAGCGCGTGATTCCCGTGATATGTGGATTCTTGGGAAAGGATCGGCGGGGGAACATAACGACGATCGGGCGAGGGGGGAGCGATATAACGGGGTTCCTCATGGGGAAGTGTCTGGACGCTGATGAGGTAATCATCGTCACCGATGCCGAGGGGGTGATGAGCGCAGACCCCAATAAACTCAAGGAAGCCCGCCTCATCGGACGCATCTCGGTCAAGGAGATGCGGGACCTAGCACGCTTTGGGGCACAGGTAATGCACCCTCGAGCGATGAATTACAAAGACCCCGGCATAAACGCCAAGGTTATACATTTCTGCCACGGCGATTTATCTGCTAGTGGCACAGTTATCATGGGTCCAAACGAGGTGGAATTCGTGGGTGTTCGGGCGTATGAAAAACCGCTGGCAATGCTAACGATCATCGGCAGGGGGATGCAAACCACGCCGGGAATTCTCGTGAAAACAGCGACACCATTGGGCAATGCCGGGGTAAACATTTTCGGTGTCTCGATTGGTCCCAGGTCGTTCTCGATCTACGTCGCGGAAGATGACTCCCGCCGGGCACTCAAGCTGCTGCACAACAACATAACCAAAAACAAACTCATGAAATCGGTGACGAGCGAAGGTAACCTCGCATTGCTCATGGCGGAAAGCGAGCGCTTTATTTATGCCCCAGGTGCTATAGCCAAGCTTTCGAAGCCCCTCGCACGAGCGCGAATCAATATCATCGAGATTCTATCGAGCCGGGCATCGATCAGCTTCTTCGTCAACTGGAAAGACCGGAAAAAAGCCATGAAACTTCTCAGGCAGGCTATGAAGGAGGTGGGGTGAATGTTCGAGGGCGCCATGACGGCTATGGTGACGCCATTCGATAAAGAGGGCAAAGTCGATGAGGAAGGGCTACGTGAGAACGTCCGATTTCAGATAAAGAAGGGCGTTCATGGTTTGGTTCCGGTTGGGACAACAGGAGAGTGCGCGACGCTATCTTACGAAGAGCACAACCGTGTCGTTGATGTGGTAGTCGATGCGGCAAAAGGGAAGGTACCAGTGCTCGCGGGAACGGGGAGCAACAGCACTTGGGAGGCAACCATGCTCACGAAACATGCGAAGGAGGTCGGGGCAGACGGAGCACTGCTCGTGGTACCCTACTACAACAAGCCAACCCAGGCTGGCCTCTATCAACACTACAAGCGCATCGCCGAGGAGGTCGATTTGCCCCAAGTGATTTACAATATCCCCTCGCGCACGAGCTTGAACATGCTGCCCGAGACCATGGCGAAATTGGCCAAGGTCAAAAACATCGTGGGGGTAAAAGAAGCGAGCGGAGATTTGAAGCAAATCGCGCGGATAATCGAGCTCGCGGGCAAAGAATTTTCGGTGATATCTGGCGATGACCCGCTGACGCTCGAAATCATGAAGCTCGGCGGTGTGGGCATCATCTCTGTCACGTCAAACTTGGTGCCCGACAAATTGGTCAAGATGGTAGACTCCTTCCGGTCTGGTGATGTCCAGACGGCTAAAAGGATTAACGATGAATTAGCACCACTGTTCAAGGCGCTTTTTATCGAGACGAACCCAGGACCGGCCAAGATGGCGATGAACTGGATGGG
>JAUWBP010000046.1 GCA_030601665.1 Hadesarchaea archaeon
TGTCGT
Source organism: Hadesarchaea archaeon (assembly GCA_030601665.1). GTDB lineage: Archaea > Hadarchaeota > Hadarchaeia > Hadarchaeales > Hadarchaeaceae > DG-33. The sequence continues at coordinate 7 of JAUWBP010000046.1, forward strand.
TGTACCAGTACCAAGTGGCACCTGAGGTCTGGAGGATGCCCTTGTACAGGGTCGCCGCCTGATCGAGCAACTCCTTAATCTGAGCACCAGTCAGGTCCATCAGGTACAGCATGTTGCCGAAAGGCAGGACGGTGAAGGTATCACCCCAAGTGACTGTGTAAAGGGCAGCACCCCCAAGGATCTCGATGTCTGCTCGCAGGCCGCCGGGGTTGGTGAAGGCGATGTCCACTGAGCCGTTGACCTCATTGTCGTCGTACTGGTCCGCTTTCCACCTCATGCCGTCGGTCACTAGGTTGCCCATGTTGGACTCGGCGTTGTAGTCCCGAACCAGATCAACCGTGGTGCTGCCCACCGACTGCTCGAGCACCGGGGCCACCTGTTCGGCCCAGTCCGCCACCCGTGCCTCGATCACAGAGTCGGGGGTGAGCTGGTTGTCGATGGTGATCAATTCGTAGTTTTCAATCGAGATCTTCTTGGTCGAAGTGTCAACGGTGACGTCGGCCCGCCCCAGCCAGCGACCGTAAAAGCCAGCTCCGACGATGGCTGTGTCGCCCACCGTCTCCGGCTCGGACAGCGACTGGTGTTGGTGCCCGCCGATCATCAGATCCACTGGCTTGCCAGCATCGATCAGCTCCTGAGCTACGGTCTTCAGGCCCTTGTAGGAGCCGCTGTCCTCGGTGCCCATGTGGGCTATGACGATCAGGGCGTCAGACTGGTCCTTGACCTCGTCGTAGTAATGGAGTATGGTATCGGTCAGGTCTTTGAACACCAGACCTTCCGTAGTCCCTTTGAGGGTGACCTCCGGCGTCTCGTCAGTGTCCAAGCCGAGGATGCCCAGATCCACCTCATCGCCCGCCGGGCCCACGGTCTTGATCACGTAGGGCTGGGACCACGCGGGGGTATCCCACTCGGTGCCAGAGAGCACAATGTTGGCGCCGAGCCATGAGAAGTTCGACTGTTGGGTGCGGCTGATAAGCACATCCTGCCCCTTGTCGAACTCGTGGTTGCCGTAACAAGCTACGTCGTACCCCAGCATGTTGTAGATGTCAATGGTGCTCTCACCCAACAGCAACTGCGAGATGGGCGCAGCACCCAAATAAATGTCACCAGCATCTAACAAGAGAACGTTCTCCGCACCAAGTTCTTCCCTGATGCTGTTGATTACACCTGCCATGTAGGCCGAGCCACCGCGGCCTCTGTAGTCGGTCTCGAGGTAGCCGTGAAAGTCATTGGTGAACAATATCGAAATGGAAGGGTCGGGACTCGCGATTACGGGCGCTGCCTGAAACGCCATGACTGAAACCATCGAAAGGACCATCAGCGCTAAGATGATTAGAGATACGCTTTTCACTTTCTTCGTGTTCTCACCTCCTTTTCCCATTGTTCACCTTTACGAGACGGCAGCAGCTTGGACAGGTTGCCCAGATGAACTTTCCCCTTAATCCCACTCATATCCGCAATGCGGGCACTTGAGCCCAACCGCCACCATGCAATCGTATCTTGTTATTATCCTTATAAATGGATAGATAATGGGAAGGCTCCCTGAGGGCTTTTATCGACAATTTGCTCGGGAATTTTGAAAGGGGATGTTTCGTCTGGGGTCAGAGATCTTTGTGACCATCTTGGAGTAAGTGTAATCTGTGTCTAGACCTCCTCCTAAACACCCTTATTCCCTTACGTATGGCTTGCCTATGGCCCGGGGGAACATTGCCTTGCCAACAATTATGACGGCCACGAGGGTGACGATGTAGGGGATCATGTATATGAAATTTTCCGGAAGAATATCTTTATATAAAATCGCTATCGTTACAGCGAGGGCTTCAGCAAAGCCGAACATGAATGCAAAGCCAAGGGCCCTCAAAGGCCTCAGCCCAGCGCACACTACACAAGCTAGGGCGATGAATCCCCTGCCAGCCGATATCTCCTTCACGATGCCACCGAACCAACCGAGCGCCAGGAAGGCCCCACCCAAACCGCATAGAGCCCCCCCAAGAGTGGCGGTAAATAATCTGATTCGATCGACCCTTACGCCGGCAACATCGACAGCCTCGGGCTTCTCCCCTGCTGCCCTTATCCTAAGTCCGAATAGCGTCTTGTACAGGAGGATGGATGCTAAGATAGCGGCGATTATAGCTAAAACGGTCACCGGCTGCAAGCGGATGGGGTTATAAAATAGGGCGGAAATCTGGAACTGCGGGATTGTTAGAAGCCAAGAACGCCAGACGGTCAACATGAAAAATGGAACGAACCCTATGGCGATTATGTTAATACCCATCCCAGCGACGATCTGATTTGCCCTCCCGTAAACACATATTACGGCGAATAGGAGCCCAATGAAGGCGCCCGCTAACGTTCCTATTAGAACTCCGAGAACACCACTTCCAATTTTCACTGCCGCGTAAACCCCAATAACAGCGGAGATGAGGAAAATCCCCTCTAGCCCTATGTTTATGAGCCCTGCTTTTTGGTTTATGGACTCACCCACGGCTGCGAGGCCCAATGGTGTCATCACGAGCAAACTCATTTCAATGAGCGAGGGTATCTTCAGACCAGCCTGCTCCAAGCCGTAAAGGAGAATTACAATAGCGGCCAAGCCAATGAGGGGCACTGAAAATTTTTTCCTTTGGAAATGTGCGAAAATTTTACTTACTTTTTTGAAATCCAAACACATCTTCCCCATAACAGGCTTTCATCGCTTTGGACACTTCGAGAACATCACTCATCACTTAAACCTCTTCTTGACAATTGCCAACAAATCCGGAATGGCAAGGGATATAATGATTATACCCAGGATGACATACACCAGCTCAGAATAGACCCCGGCCTCTGCCTGCATGGCTATGCGTCCATTTAGCAGCCCCCCGTAAAATATGGCCGCAAATATCCCGCCTATCGGGTGATTTCTTCCTATCAAAGCGATCCCGATCCCCATGAACCCGTAATTTGCAACGTTGCCCATGCCTTTGAAAAGGGCCCAACTAGGGTGGCCGCCTAGGACTTGAGCAGCTCCCGCCAGTCCCGCAGCGAGCCCCCCAACGATGAAGCTGATGAGTATTGCTCGCCGGACGCTTATTCCAGCATAGCGAGCAGCATCCGGATTACTCCCCGCCAATCGAAGCTCATAACCCGTTCGCGTGCGCCACAAAAGTATGTAAACCAATATACAGAGTGCTATCACGACAAATATCACAGAGGTTAGGCTTTCTCCCAAAACGGCATAACGCGCGCTTGTCATAGCTGGTTTAGTTAACTCGGCCCTTTCTCCTGCCAAATGACCAACGAGGAATATGGCGAAGTAAAAAGCTATCCAGTTGAACATAATGGTAGAGATGACCTCGTGGACCCCTCTCCATATCTTGAGGAGGGCCGCTGGAAGGGCCCAAAGGACGCCAAATAACATCCCAAAAGCTGTGGCGGCAGCCACGTGAAGACCAGCGGGAAGAGCAATCCAGCCGCCCACCCAAGCCGCACCCACGGCCCCAATATATACCTGCCCCTCCGCACCTATGTTGAAGATTCCGGCCTTCATACCCACAGCAAAGGTGATTGCCGTCAGCATCAGCGGCGTCGCAAATGTTAGCGTCTGCAACCATCCGGATAAACTGCCGAACGCCCCCTTGAATAGTGCGTAATATGCTGCTATCGGATTGTTGCCTGATATGATCATGATCAAAGCACCAATTGACAACCCAACGAGCACGGCAAAAACCGACTGCCCCACTGGGCGAGCGAGATCTCTTAAACCCTTTACGATTCGGTTTATCACTGATCCCCCCCAGCAGCAATTAGCAAACTGACGTAAAAAATGCTGTGCTGAAGACAAAAAAAATAAAGGAAAGGCGAGCTAGCCAAAGATAGCTCGCCAAGAGTCTACAGCGTCCCAAAGATAGCTCGCCAATAGTCTACTGCGACCTGCGTTGTTGCCGCTGGAACTGTTTCGAGCTCTCCATCTCCGTCAAAATCTGCGATAGGCTCGCCCGTGCGGATCTTTGCTTCTAGCTCTGCAACTGCATCCCATATCCAAGACGGCTGAGCTGCTCTCAGTGCTGCAGCTGTCGTGCGAATTTCGTCAGGGGTCATCGGGAGTACTGATTCTCCAGTCCGCTCCTCTGCTGCCACGCCCATTTCGATAAATTCGTCCAAGTCCGCGAGTGTGCTAACGGATATGCCGTCCATTGGGATTCCTGCTACTTCGGTTCCTATCCCCAGCAACATCCCGGTAGGGGATTCTTCTATCACGTCTCTGAACAGGCCCTTTCTTACCAGCTCCGTTGCGCGGGTAACACCGAAGTCGACTCTCTTCATCATGCTAGATATGACGAAGCCCGGGTTTACCCAATCCTGGTTGGCGTCGACGCCTATCCAGAACGGTGGTCCTTGAGTTAGGCTCTGCGCTGTAGCGATTTCATCTACAGCTTGGTTTATCCCTAGACCAAGCGGCCCCGCTATGTTGTAAACTACCACCGCGTCTTCATCGTACATCACACTGGCGGCCTCGTACCCCTTCGTGATATCGCTGAACGTGCCCGTGTAGGTATAGAGGACTCTTTCGTCAATCGGGGTGTTTACGATGCTCGTGGATGGCTCAGCTGCGTATTCGCTTGGATAGTTGCTCTCGTACCACCTGACCGCCCACTCAGCACCCCACTTGTATGCGATCTCGAACTTCCAGAGGACCGCGATCTCCATTCCGAAGACGCCTCCGATGTAGGGTTTGTCGTAGTGTATTGCCAGGAGGGCGCCGAGCGCCCCGACAAGAGCACTTCCTTTGTGCTCTTCGTACACGATGTCCATCAGGTTGGGCGGCGGCGTTATACCTGCGTCCAGCGCTGTCCAGTATGTCCATGTATCGATACCTGCGAAGTTTTTATCCGGGTACTCCTGCGCCACCTCTAGGAGGGCATCGATTAGGAGAAATCCTACTCCAACGATGAGCACCGAATCCGGATCTCTGGCTGCGGCCCTCAGGTTCGGAAGGTAGTCCGCCGACGTTGTGCTTATCAGCTCTACCATTTCGACGCCGTATATCTCCTCAGCTTCGTCGCCACCCTTGAACGCCATGTCGTTGAATGACAGATCCCCTCTTCCACCGATGTCAGAGACTACGTAGATTTTACTCACTGCTGTCTCGGGCTTTGCAATCATGTAACCGACGTAGTAGCTGATTCCACCTGCAACAACAGCTATGATTATTACGAGGATTGCTATGTTCGCTGCTATCCCTTTTACGTCTAGAATTTTACTTATTCGAACACCTCCATTTCCTTCTATTTATCCTTCTCTTAAAGCTTTTTTATTTTGCCTTGGAACCCATCATCATCAGCCCAATCTTCTCCTTTTTCGCTTTTGCGGCGTCCATCGTGCCCACGATCTTCCCCTCGAAGATGACCCCAATGCGATCGCTCAGGGACATTATCTCGTCCAAATCCTCAGAAATCAGGAGAAGCGCTGTTCCCTTCTCTCTTAGCTTCATAAATAGTTCCCACGTGTGTTTGATAGCCTTGAGGTCAAGTCCGTAGGTAGGGTGAGAGGCCACGATCAAGCGCGGCTCCCTCCAGAGCTCCCTGGCGAGGATGAGCCTCTGAATGTTCCCTCCGGAGAGGATCCTAGACTCGGTTCGCCATAGATCGGGTACCAATACCTCGAACTCGGAGACCAGCTTCTTCACGTGTTTGGTTATGAAGGAAAGATTAAGAAATGAGCGTTTGGAAAATGGTGAGGTTCGGTAATCCTTCAGGATGAAGTTTTCTGCCACGGTCATGGGCTCGGAGATTCCAACCCTCCTGCGCTCCTCGGGGATGTGGGCTAGGCCCGCTTCTAAGATATCCCTGGGTGAGTGATTGGTCATGTCTTTCCCGAAAATGTGGACCTTACCTTTCTCGGCCTTTCGCAATCCAGTGATGACCTCGATGAGTTCCCTCTGACCGTTCCCCGCCACTCCAGCCAGACCAAATATCTCACCTCTCCGCACCCTGAGGGAGACTCCTCTCAAAGCTGATACCCCCTTCGGGCCAAGCGCGTAGAGATCCTTAACCTCTAACGTAACCTTCCTGGACTTGACGGGCTTTCTCTTGAGATGGACTGATACCTTACGGCCGAGCATCATCCTAGCTAATTCTCGCCTGTTTGTTTGGGAAGTCTTTTTCGTCCCTGTCAACTTACCCAATCTCAGCACAGTTACTCGATCACTCGCCCCAAACACCTCCTCGAACTTGTGGGTGATGAAAACAACCCCATGCCCTTCCTTCGCCATGTTCCGCAAGACGGCGAATAGATTCTTGGATTCTTGGGGTGTCAAGACTGAAGTAGGCTCATCCAAGATGATAACTTGGGGTTCGTAAAAAAGGACCTTGAGAATCTCAACTCGCTGCTGCTCTCCGGCCGAGAGGTCCTCTATCTTGGCCTTCGGGTCGACCTTCAGACCATACCTCTCTGAGAGCTCCTCAAGCTTCTTCTCGACCTTTGAGAGGGGAAAGGAAAGGTTTGATTCGCGAAGGCCCAGGGCGACGTTCTCCGCGACCGTGAGTGGTCGAGCACAGGTGAACTCCTGATGGACCATCCCCACCCCGCGATCGAGCGCGTCCTTCGGGGATTTTAGTGAAACAGATTTTCCTCTGATGTATATTTTGCCCTTCGTCGCAGAGTAAAACCCTGACATGAGGAAGGCCAAGACAGTCTTGCCGGCCCCGTTCTCCCCGAGCAGCGCGTGGACTTCGCCGGCTTTCACGTCGAAGTCTATATTATCTAAAATAAGGTGCTCCCACACGCCGGGGAAACCCTTGCAGACGCTCTTCGTCCGCAGGAGGATTTCCCCCTTCTTCGGCTTTCGGACGCCAGCAGTCTTTCGTCGCTTGCCGGCTTTTACTCTAGGTAGGAATTTTTTTAGAGAATCTAACATACAAGAAAATGTTGTATATAAATCCTTAAATATGGTGGTTTTGGGAACCCTCGGCAAGCTGTACATAAGAGAATAGCAAGAGGGACTGCGTTTAGATTAGTCAAAACATCACGCTGATGCTAGAAAGGCTGATGGAAAATTAAGCGACTTCCGCGTTTCCATATCCCCTCAAAAATCTCTTGACTTCCTGCATATAGGGCAAAGCCGATTGGGCTCCGATCTTCGTCGTCGAGATGGCACCGACAGCATTGGCAAATCGCGCAGTTCTCTTGAGACCCCACTCCCCGATGATGCCGGTGAGGAAGCCAGCATCAAAGGCATCTCCAGCCCCAGTCGTGTCCACGACTTTTATCGGGAAAGCCGGGGAACGAACTCTTTCCATCTCGGTTAGGATAAAACAACCCTTTCTCCCCAATTTCAATGCGACGATTTTAGGCCCAAATTTGAGAAGATCCTTCGCCGCC